>JAPOIC010000180.1 GCA_029979145.1 Opitutaceae bacterium | reverse complement strand
TGACCTCGGTCTTGTCGAGCCGCAGCCGGAGCAACTCCATCTCCGCCTTGGCCGCGGCAAACTCCGAGCGCGCCCGGTCATATTCCGACTGCGGGATTGTGCGCGTCTGGCTGAGGTTTTCGCTGCGCGTGACGTTCAATTCGGCGAGCTTGTAGCGAGCGGCAACCTGTTTGAGTTGGGCCCGCAGCTCGGCATCGTCGATTTTCAACAGCACCTCTCCGGTCGCGACCTGCCGGCCTTCCTCAAAACTGATGCTGCGCACGATGCCGCTGATCTCCGCGCGAATTTCCGCCGATTCGTTGGGCTGGAGCGAGCCAACCAAATTGATGGTCTCCGCCAAATCGCGCCGCTCCAAGGGCGTCACCTCCACCACTTGGGCGGAACCGGCGCCCCGCCCCGGGCCGCCGGCGGGGGTCGATGGCTTGCAGCCTGAGAAAACGATTGAGCCGGCGACAAGAAAAAGAAGGAAAGGACGGCGCATGGCGGAAGTATCGGTACCAGCATTGCCGCACGGCTGGGCCGTAGGCAAACCCCGGGGAAAGAAATTTGCAAAAATCGGGACCGCGGGATGCCGCGGTCAGCCGATTTCCTGGCTGTAGCCGGCCGCGTCGAGGAGACCGCCCGAGTCGGCGGGATTGCCGACCTTGATCTTAATCAGCCACCCAGCCCCATAGGGGTCTTGATTGACCACTTCGGGGGTTGCATCCAGAGTGCTGTTAACCGAAGTCACGGTGCCGGCGACCGGCGCGTAAATATCCGACGCGGCCTTGACCGACTCAACGACGCCAAAGCCGTCGCCTGCGGCGAGCTCCGTGCCAACCGCCGGCAGCTGGACAAACGTGATGTCGCCGAGCGAGCTCTGCGCATAATCGGAAATCCCGACCGTCGCCGTGCCGTCGGCCTCCAGTTTCAACCACTCGTGGGACTTGGCGTAGCTAAGATCGGCGGGGACGTTGCTCATGCGGATTTCCTTAGCTCGACGAAGGGAGGTTTGACCAGTTGCAAATTGCACTTTGTGCCACGGATGTCGACTTGCAGGCCTTCGCCCACGGCCGAGGCCGGAATCAAAGCCGACCCGATGGCCTCGTTCAACATCGGGGACAGCGTGCCAGACAGGACCCGGCCGACTTCTTGGCCCGCGGCATCCAGCACCTGGGTGTCTTGGCGCACAATGCGCCGGTCCCCGGTCTTGAAGAAGACGACCTGTTGCGCGCCCCCCTGCTCTTGCTCCCGTCGCAATGCATCACTCCCGACAAAGCCGCCGGCCTTCCCCAATTTTACGGTCCAGCCGAGCCCGGCGGTCAGCGGTGAAATATCCGCGGTGATTTCGTGCCCGTAGAGCGGATAGCCCGCCTCAAGTCGCAAGCTGTCCCGGGCCCCAAGTCCGGCCAGTTCCATGCCGAGCGGCGTGCCGGCCTTGAGCAACGCTTCCGCCAGCACCACGGCATCGCCCGTGGCGTGGTAAAGTTCAAATCCATCCTCGCCGGTGTAGCCCGTGCGGCTGATCAGGCAGTGCAGGCCGGCCACGGTGCCTTCGACGAAGTGATAATACTTCACGGCGTCCAGCTTTGCGCCGGTCAGGCTTTGGACAATGCCGGCCGCTTGGGGACCCTGCACGGCCAGCAGGGCGTAGTCGGCACTGCGATCAGTCACCGTGACGTCGAAGCCCGCCGCCTGTTCATCCAGCCACGCCAAGTCTTTCGTGATATTGCCGGCATTGATGCAAAGGAAATAGTCTGCTGGCGCCCGCATGTAGACGAGCAGGTCGTCAACTACCCCGCCCGAGGGATAACACATCGGCGAATAGAGCACCCGGCCGGGGAAGAGGCGGGAAACGTCGTTCGTAACCAGCCGACTCAGGAAGTCAGCGGCCTGCGGCCCGCGCACGTCGACCTCCCCCATGTGGCTCACGTCGAACATTCCCGCCGTCCGTCGCACGGCTTTGTGCTCCTCAAGAATGCTGCGGTATTGCACGGGCATTTCCCATCCCGCGAAGTCGACCAGTCGGGCGCCATGCGCGGCGTGAAAATCACGCAAAGGGGTGCGCTGCAAATCACTCATGCGCGTCATTGGGCCCGGGGCACGGCGGACTCGCAAGCTGTTTTCCGCCGGCAAAAAAAACACCGAAAAGGGTGGTAAAACGCCCGCGCTGCTTAAACTTGCCGACTATGTATTGGCTGGTCGTCGCCATCGGTTTCACGCTCGGCATTTCCTTTTTCTGCTCCCTGTTCGAGGCGCTGGTCCTCAGCACCACGGTCGCGGATATCCAAAACCTCAAGAGGAAGAACCTCCGGCGCGGCGAAATCCTTGAGCAGCTCAAATCCGGGTTGGATGAGACCATCTCGGCCATCCTCACGCTCAACACCGTCGCGAACACCCTCGGTTCGGTGATCATCGGCGGCCTGACCACGAAGCTGTTTGGCGACGCCGCCCTCGGCGTGTTGTCCGCCGGCCTGACCCTCGCCATCTTGGTTTTTTCCGAGGTCCTGCCGAAAAATCTCGGGGTGGCGTATCGGCGCGTTCTCCAGCCGCACGTGGTCTACCCGCTGTGGTGGATCCGGCGGGCGCTCGCCCCGATCACCTACATGTGCACGTTGCTCGTGCGCTGGGCCATTCCCAACCGGGAACAGGGCCATACCGACGACGAGGAAATCATCCTGCTGGCCGAACGCGGCGCTCAACAAGGGTCCCTCACCCGCAGCGAATCAAGCATCATCGCCAATGCGCTTTCGTTGGACGATGTGCGGGTAAACGAAATCATGACTCCACGCATCGTCGTGACCGCCCTTCGGCGCAACGCGACCGTCAGCGAGGTTTTCCGCGTCTACCCCAACCTGCCCTTCGGCCGGATGCCGGTCTACGGCGAGAATCTGGATGAAATCGTCGGCTTGGTGCGGCGACGCGACCTGCAAAACGCCAAGGCGCACGACTGGGACACCGAGTTGGTGGAGAAACTGATGAAGGAAATTCATTTCATCCCCGACACCATTACCGCCGGGAGCGCCCTGCAGGTTTTCCTCCGCACGCATCAGCAGCTGCTGGTGGTCGTCGACGAGTTTGGGTCCACCGCCGGCGTATTGACGATGGAGGACGTCATCGAGCACATTCTCGGCCGGGAGATTTTTGAGAAGGATGACGTGGCGGTGGACATGCGCGAGCTTGCCCGCGTCAAACAGCGAAAGCAGTCCGGCGAGGTCGAATCACCGGCGCCCAAGGCCAAGGCTGCCGAATGATCCCCGGTCTCCTCGCCTACTGGACGCACGACCTCAGCCCGTTTCTCGTCAGGTTCGGGGAGAATTTCGGCATTCGCTACTATGGTGTGGCCTACCTGCTCGGGTTTGCCGCCGGCGCGTGGCTGCTGCGGCGCTATGCGGTCACCGGGCGCTCATGGTTGCCCGCCATCGCCGTGATGGATTTCATGACCGCTTTGGTCATTGGCGTCATGGTCGGGGGACGGTTGGGCTATTTTGTTTTCTACCAGCCAAATGCCCTGCTCCATGATCCGTTGGTGCTCCTGAGGGTATGGGAAGGCGGCATGGCCAGCCATGGCGGCTTTCTCGGGGTCGTGGCCGCACTCGCGTGGTTTGCGCGACGACAGCGAATCCCCTTCCTCCATTTGGGCGATCTTGTCGCCGCCAGCGCGGCCGCGGGATTGCTGTTCGGCCGCCTGGCCAATTTCATCAATGGCGAACTCTGGGGCAAACCTGCGACTGTGCCCTGGGCGGTGATTTTTCCCGACAGCCCATTGCCTCTCGTCCCCCGGCACCCGTCGCAGCTCTATGAAGCCCTGCTCGAAGGCGCGGTCCTCCTCGGTCTTGCGCAATGGCGCTTTTGGCGGACTTCAATCGTCCAGCGTATCCCCGGCGTGCTGGCCGGAGAATTTCTAACGGCCTATGCCCTGTTGCGGATCGTCGGAGAACTGTTCCGCGAACCCGACGCCGCCCTGATCCTGGGGATGAGCCGGGGCACGTTCTATTCTTGGTTCACCGCCGCCGCCGGCCTCGCGCTGATCTTCATCGCCCGCGCCCGGACACCTTCCCGGTCGTAGGTCAAACGACGGTTCCGGGGGGGATCTCGGCGCCTTTGGGAACGATCAACACGCCATCGCGCACGGTCACGGCTCCGTCGGCGTAGCGTCCATCGAGTTTCCCCTCGGCGTTAAGCACACAATTGTCACCGATCCGCGCGTTCTTATCGATGATCGCGCCGCGAATCCGGCAGTTGCGCCCGACCCCCAGATGCGGCCGGCTGGCCTCCTCGTTGGCGGCGAGCTGCTCATCGGTCTCGTAATAGTCCGAACCCATCAAGCCCACATTTTCCAGCGTCGTGCCGTCCGCCACAAACGAGCGAATGCCGAACACGCAGTGTCGCAGCTTGCTGTCGCTGATGATCGAACCGTCACCGACCACGATGTTGTCGACGTCGCAGTGATTCAGCTTGGAGGCCGGGAGGTAGCGATCCTGGGTATAAACCGGCGCCGTCGGATCAAAGAAGTTGAACGGCGGCAGGGGTTGAGCGAGGGCCAGGTTCGCCTCGAAGAACGCCTTCACCGTGCCGATGTCCTCCCAGTAGCCTTCGAAAATATGGGCAAAGAGTTTTTTCCGTCCCAGCAGGCTCGGTATCACTTCCTTGCCGAAATCCGTCATCGTGTTGTCCAAAGCCTCGGCCAGGACCGAGCGGTTGAATACGTAGATGCCCATCGAGGCCAGGCAGTGCTTTT
>JAPOIC010000046.1 GCA_029979145.1 Opitutaceae bacterium | reverse complement strand
GATTACCAATGCTCTGAAAACTGCAGCCCAAAAGGGAGTTAATTCCGGTCAGGAGCTCAAAATTGAGATTAACGAGCGGAACGGTCAGATGCACGCTTGGGCCCTCCTCAAAGTCGTTGATTCGGTCAGCGATCCCAAGACTGAGATCCATATTGAAAAAGCGCGCGGTCTGAACGCCGGCGCCCAGCTCGGCGACGTCGTGGAGAAGGAGATTGATCCGTCCACGCTCGGTCGTATCGCCGCCCAGACCGCCCGGCAGGCCGTGATGCAGCGCCTCCGCCAGTTCGAAAAGGACCGGATTTACGACGATTTCAAGGACCAGGTCGGCAATGTCGTGACCGGCACCGTGCGTCGTCGTGAGCGCGGCGACCTCTACATTGATCTCGGCAAGGCGGAAGCGGTGATGAATTCGCGCGAACAGGTGCCGGGGGAGGAATATCAGCCCGGCGAGCGCATCCGCTGCTTGCTGCTCTCGATCGACTCCACCCCCCGCGGTCCGGAAATCATCCTCAGCCGCGCCAGTCCGAAATTTGTCCGCCGCTTGTTCGAACTCGAAGTCACCGAAATCGCCGACGGCACCGTCCGTATCGAGGCTTTTGCCCGCGAGCCGGGTTACCGCACGAAGATCGCGGTCACGAGCACCGATCCCAAGGTCGATCCGGTCGGCGCATGTGTCGGTGCCCGCGGCGCCCGTGTGAAGACCATTGTGCGCGAGCTCGGTGGCGAGAAGATCGACATTATCCGTTATTTTGCCGAGCCGCGCGAAATGGTCATCGAGGCCCTCAAGCCGGCGGTGCCGCGTGACATCATCATCGACGAGGCCGGCCACCGCATCGTCCTCAAGGTGGCGTCCGAGGACCTCGCCGTGGCCATCGGCCGCAAGGGCCAGAATGCCCGCCTGACTTCCCGCCTCATTGGCTGGCGCCTCGACATCGAAGAGTTCAAGGCCATGGGCGACGATCCGGTGCAGACTGCGATCGACGGCCTCGTGTCCGCGTTCGGCCTCGATGCCGGGATCGCCGGAAAGCTCGTCGAGATGGGCATTAATTCACCGGGCGCCTTTGAAGGTGTCGAATCCGACGACCTCGTCGATGCCGGCTTCACGCCAGAGCAGGCCCAAGACATCATCGCCCGCGTGGCGGCCCAGAAATAACGACCAGTCCGAAATCCCGCCCAGACCGCACGACCCGAACCTTTACTGATGAGTATCCGCATTCACGAACTGGCCAAGAAGATCGGCATGGACAACAAGGAGTTGTTGGCCCTGCTCAAGGAGCGCAATTTCGACGTAAAGAGCGTCTCCAGCACGATCGACAACATCTCGGCCGATGCGCTGGTGCAGGAACTCAAACAGCCCGAGGCCGAGGCCCCTGCGAGCGTCGACGAGCCCGAGGCCGAGGCGGTTGCTGAGCCGGCTGATCAGACTGAGCCGCAGGTCAAGCTGCCAGCCGGCGCCTTTGTGAAGTCGGCCAGCGACATCGCTCGCGAGAAAGCCGAGAAGGAAACGGAAAAGGCCAAGCCGGCTCCAGTTGCCGCGCCCAAGCCGGCTGCGGCCCCGCCGCCGCCGCCGACCCCGCGCGCGGTGAGCATTCCGCCGGCCCCGCCCGCGGCACCTGCTGCAAAATCTCCCGCGCGCCCGGTCGCACCGGTCACGCCGCCGTCACCCCCACCGGTCAAGACTCCGCCTTTGGCGCCACCGCCGGTCGCCCGTCCCGCGGCAGCATCGGTCCCGCCGGCTCCGCCGACAGCCCCGGGTGCTGCGCCCAAGCTTCCGCCCCCGATTGCGCCCGTGGCCACCGCCCCGGCCGCTCCGGGCGAACTGAAGGTCATCCATATCAAGCCGCCGATCATCGTGCGCGACTTCGCCGCCGAGCTCGGCATGAAGCCCTTTAAGCTCATCTCCGAGTTGAACCAGCAGGGTGGTTTCGCCTCGATGAATTCGACCATCGAGGAAGACGTGGCGACCGCCGTCGCCGAGAAGCACGGTTTCATTCTCGACATCAAGCATCGCGGCGACCCTCCGGCGCAGCCTGCGCCGGAGAAGAAGCAGGTCGACCCGGAAGCGGAAGAGGCCAAGAACCTAGAACCGCGTCCCCCGGTGGTTTGCATTCTCGGTCACGTCGACCACGGCAAGACCTCGCTGCTCGACAAGATTCGCCAAGCCAATGTGGTCTCGGGCGAGGCCGGTGGCATCACGCAGCACATCGGTGCCTACCAGGTCGAGCTCAACGGTCGCAAAATCACCTTCCTCGATACGCCGGGTCACGCTGCCTTCACCAAGATGCGCGCGCGTGGCGCCACTGTCACCGACGTGGCCGTGCTCGTGGTCGCCGCGGATGACGGCTTTATGCCGCAGACCGATGAGGCCCTCGAGCACGCGCGGAAAGCCGGCGTCGCCCTCATCGTCGCCGTCAACAAGATGGACGTGAGGGGTGCCAATCTCGACCAAGTGAAGACCCAGATGCAGCAGCGCAACATCGCGCCGGAAGACTGGGGCGGCGAGACGATCACCGTGCCCGTGTCCGCGCTCAAGGGCGAGGGCATCGACACGCTGCTCGAAATGATCCTCCTCCAGTCGGACTTGCTCGAGCTGCAGGCGAACCCGAAAGCCGAGGCTAGCGGCATCATCGTGGAGTCCGAGATCGATTTCGGTCGCGGCCCGATGGCCACGGTCATCGTGCAACGCGGCACGCTCAAGGTGGGCGATGCAATCGTCGCCGGTCCGTTTTTTGCGCGCGTACGCGCGATGTTTGACGACCAGGGCCGCAACGTGAAGGTCGCCCCGCCGTCCACGCCTGTTCGTGTCATAGGCTGGTCGGGCACACCAGAGAGCGGGGCCACGTTCAAGGCCGCCAAAAACCCTCGCGACGCCGAGCGCCTCGCCGACGAGGAGGAGCTGCGCCTCAAGCAGCTCGCCACCTCGGCCGCCGCCGCGCCGAAGGAAGTTTCCGTCGAGCAGTTGTTCGCCAACATCGCCGCGACTCAGGCCAAGAGCCTCAAGGTCATTCTCAAGACCGACGTATTCGGTTCAATGGAGGCGGTGCGCAACATCCTCGAGGGCATCCAAAGCACGAAAGTTTCACTCGAAGTCGTGGCAGCCGACGTCGGCCTCGTCACCAAAAACGATGTGCTCATGGCCAGTGCCTCGAAGGCCGTCATCATCGGTTTCTCCACCAAGCTGGAGAACGGCGTCACGCCGCTGGCTAAGCACCACGGTGTGCGCATCGAGACGTTCGAAATCATTTACGAGCTGGGCGACAAGGTCCGCGAAATGATGGCCGACCTGCTCGAGCCCGAGCAGAAAGAGGTCAAGCTGGGTGGCGCCGAAGTCCGTCAGGTCTTCCCGCTGGCCAAGGGTTTCGTGGCCGGCTGCCTCGTTACCGAGGGCAAGATCAACCGCAACGCCCTGGCCCGTCTCCGTCGCAAAAAGGACACCGTCCACGAAGGTCGCGTCGGCACGCTCAAACGCTTCAAGGATGACGCTAATGAGGTCCGCGCCGGCCTCGAGTGCGGCATCAAGCTTGACGATTTCAACGGCTACGAGGTGGGCGACGTCATCGAGTGCTACGAGGTGCAAAAAGTCAGGGCCTCGCTCTGACCTCTCCGCCCCGGCCGGCCCAACCATCGCCGCCATGAGCAACCGGACCTTGCGCGTAAACGTGCTCCTGCAACGGGAGCTCAGCGACATCCTGCGCCGCAACTACCAGACCGAAGCCGTCAGCCTCACGATCACCGAGGTGCGCGTGGCGCCCGACCTGCGCGATGCACGGGTCTTCGTCTCGGTCGTGGGCGACGACGACCACGCCCAAGACCGCATCCGCTGGCTGCGCCGCCAGTCGGCCGACATCCGGCGCGAACTCAGCCGGCGCATCGTCCTCAAGTTTCTGCCTAAGCTCGAGTATGTCCTCGATCGCGCCGCGGAGCGCGGCACGCGGATCGTGCAATTGCTGGACGACCTCGATGAGCCGACGCCCGGAGGCGGTGCCTGATGGACGCGTTCTTCCCGGAGCTGTCGGCGCGATTTAACGCCCTCCTGCCGGAGTTGCTGACGCGCAAGCTGGCGGTGGTGGGCCATGCCCGCCCGGATGGCGACTGCATCGGGTCACAGATTGGTCTCGCCCGGGTGTTGGCCAAGGCCGGCGCCGACGTGGTGTGCGTCAATGCCGATCCCGTGCCGCGCCGCCTGCAGTTTTTGACCCGTTCCACGCGGGTGTTGCCGGCGGAGGAAGTCCTCCCGGTGGCGAAGGACTATACTGCGCTCTTCGTGGATTGTGCCGATGGCGCGCGTTGCGGCCACCGCCTGCAGGGCGCTTTCCCGCGTCCCATGGCGATGTTTGATCATCATATTTCCAACGTCGGTTACGCCGAGCACGACTTCATCGACGTGCGTTCGGCCGCGACGGCGGAGATCCTTACCGGCCTCTTTCTTGACGCCGGCCTCGAGATCGATGCTGAGGCGGCGCAGGGGTTGTATGCCGGGATCCTGACTGACACCGGCCAGTTTCGCTTTCACTCCACGTCGCGGCGATCGTTCATGCTGGCCGCCGAGTTGCTCGCGCGCGGCGCGCGGCCGGCCGAGGCGGGATTCGAACTCTACGAGCGTGAGTCCATCGGCAAACTACGCCTGCTCGAAGCATTCCTGCAGTCGCTTAAGCTGGAGGCCGGGGGACGGGTTTGCATTGGTATTCTGCCGAAAGGCGTCTTTGCGTCGACGGGTTCCGACACCGAGGACACGGAAGGTCTCGTGGACTACGCCCGCTCCATCGATGGCGTGGAAATCGGCGTCATGATTGAGGAGCGTGACAACGGCGCGGTGAAGGCCAGCCTGCGCGCCAAGGATCCGGTTTATCGCGTTGATCGCATCGCCGCGCAGTTCAACGGAGGCGGTCACGCCTGTGCTGCGGGCCTCAGTCTCGGGCAGAGCCTGAATGAGTTTTATCCCGCCTTGGTGGCGGCGATCGGCGCACAGTTGGCGGCGGTGCAAAGCGAAGCTTCATGACGGGACCAACCAAGGAACTCAACGGCGTCCTCCTCGTGGACAAGCCGACTGACCACACGTCGCACGACGTCGTCGCCCGCCTGCGCGGCAAGTTGAAGACGCGCAAGATCGGCCACGCCGGCACGCTTGACCCGATGGCGACGGGGTTGCTGATCATGCTGATTGGGAAGGCCACGCGCATTTCGCAGTTTCTCATCAGCCTCGACAAGGAATACACTGGCACAATCGAGCTGGGCAAAACCACGGACACTCAGGACGCTGAGGGGCGCGTGATGGAGACGCGGCCCGTCCCCGAACTTTCCGAGGCGCAAGTGCGCGCCGCGATGGCCGGATTCCTCGGCGATCAATACCAGACGCCGCCGATGTATTCTGCCATCAAGATCGACGGCGTGCCGCTCTACAAGAAGGCGCGCGAAGGCGAGTCCGTGGAACGCGAGCCGCGGTTTATCCGCATCGCTGGCTTCGACCTCGCGGGTTTTGCGCCGCCCCGCTTTGATTTCCGCCTGCGGTGCAGCAAGGGCACCTATGTGCGCACGATCGCGCATGACCTCGGCGAGAAACTGGGTTGCGGCGGACACCTGGCGGCGCTGCGCCGCACGGCCAGCGGCCAGTTCGAGATCAACCACGCCCTGCCGTTGGAGACATTGTTGGAGATGCCGCTCGCGGAGATCGAGACTCGCCTGATCCCGATCCACGAGGCGGCGCCGAGCGTCGCGCTGTGAAAGCGATCCGCCAGTTCGACGGTTTGGACGCGGTGGACCTGCCGGCCACCCAACCGCTTCACCTGGCTGTGGGCATGTTCGATGGCTTGCATCGCGGTCACCAAGCGGTGATCCAAGCCGCCCGCGACGGCGCGAAACGGGACCAGGGCCTCGCCGCGGTTTTGACGTTCTGGCCGCATCCCAGCGTCTTGCTGCGTCCGGCGAACGCTACGCGCATGATCATGAATCCGGCGGGCAAGGCCCGCGTGTTGGCGGAGCTCGGCGTGACGGCGTTCATCACCGAGGGCTTCACGCCGGAATTCGCCGGCTTGGCCGCGGAGGAGTTTGTGCCGCGCCTGAAGGCCGCCTTGCCCGGCTTGGCGGCGATCTATGTGGGCGAGAATTGGCGCTTTGGTCGCGGGCGTCTGGGCAACCTCGCTTTGCTGCAGGCGGAGGGCAAGACCCACCGGGTCGCGGTGATCGGCGTGCCGCGAGTGCGGGATGGCGATGAACCGATCAGCAGCACGCGCATTCGCCGGGCTATTGAAGAAGGAAAGGTGGATGCTGCCAACGCGCTGTTGGGCTACCCGCATTTTGCCACCGGCCGAGTGATCGGTGGCCGAGGCCTGGGGCGCAAGCTGGGTTTTCCGACCCTTAACCTCGATTGGGCTCCCGAACTCGAGCCGCGGCACGGCGTGTATGTCGTGACCGTGCGGGGCGCCAAGTCCGCTACGACGTTTCCCGGTGTCGCCAATTTCGGTGTGCGTCCGACGGTCGAGTCCGGTGGTCGCGCGCAGTTGGAGGTGCACGTGCTCGGCGACTGTCCCTTCACGACGGGCGACGAGTTGACCGTAGACCTGCTTCATTTCCTCCGTGGCGAGCAGAAGTTTCTGGGCGTCGAGGCCCTGCGCGCCCAGATCGAATCGGACCGCAATGCGGCCGGGCAGTGGCACGCGGCGCATGGGCACAAAAATACCGCGTAACCAACAGGTTGCGCGGCTTGGATGGTGGACCCTACTGGACTCGAACCAGTGACCTTTTCCATGTCAAGGAAACGCTCTAACCAACTGAGCTAAGGGTCCGGAGAAACGAGTCGGGAAGTAAGCACGAGGCGCTGCGGGTTGTGCAAGAAAAATGTCGGCGGGAAAATGGGCCATCAGGAACGTCGAGGGTTGCGCCGCAACCGTCGCTTGAAAGTCCGCGCGAAATTGTGCCGTATTAGTCAATGCTGCAATCGTTGCGGATCCGAAACCTGGCCCTCCTTGAGGAAGTAGCGCTCGATTTTGAGGCGGGTTTCACGGCGGTGACCGGCGAGACCGGTGCGGGCAAAAGCATCCTGCTCGGCGCGCTTAGCCTGCTCTCCGGACAGCGCGCCGACAAGACCGTGATCCGCCAGGGCGCCGACAGCTGCGAGGTCGAGGCGAGCCTGTATTTCAGCGATCCCAAGCGCATGGACGCGCTGCTCGCCGAGCTCGACCTGCCGCCGACCGAGGACGGGGTGATGATCCTCAAGCGCAGCCTGCCGCGCGACAAGGCGCCGAAGATTTCCGTCAATGGTAGCCTGGCCACGCTCGCCGCGCTGCAGCAGATCGGCGAGGCATGGGTGGACTTCCATGGCCCGAGCGAACCGCGTAGGTTGTTGAAAGAATCATGTCAGCTCGAGTTGCTAGACCTCTACGGGCGGTGCGGCGAGCAGCTGGAGAAATACCAGGGCCTTTACCGCCGCTGGCAGGAACTGGAGGCGGAGCAGGATCGGCTGCGGCACGAGACCCGGTTGTCGCCGGCGCAGCTGGAGTTCTTGCAAAACCAGATCGCGCGGATGGATGCGCTGGAGTTGACCGACGAGGCCATCACCGCGTTGGAACGCGATTTTCAACGCCTCAGCCAGATCCAAGGACTCACCGAACTCGCTGCGCGTTTGACCGCGGGGTTGTCCGGCGAAGAAGGCGTGCAGGTCAAGCTGGCCGGCGTTTTGCGCGACGCGCGGGCTCTGGAAGACCTTGATCCCGACAGTGCTTCCCTGGTCGAACGGATCACCAGCGCGTCGGTGGAGCTGGCAGACGTGGCGGCGGAAGTGACCGCGCTGATGGAGCAGCTGCAGTTCGACCCTGATCAGGCACAAGTGCTGCAGGAGAACATGGACACGTGGCTCGACCTGAAGCGCAAGCACGGCGGCGACCTCGCGGCGGTGATCACTGCGCGCGACGGCATGCGGCGCCAGCTCGATGAGCAAGGCGACTTGGAAGGCGCGTTGGCGCGCTTGGAGAAAGACGCGTCCGTGGCGCTGCGCGACGCCAAGCGCGAGGCCGCGGCGTTACGGACGTTACGCGAGAAGGCCGCGAAACAGCTCGCCGGAGTCGCCGCAAAAAGCATCGCCCAACTGGGCTTTGCGAAATCGGATTTTCAGATTCGGGTCATGCCGTTGGCCGAGCCCGGTCCGCAGGGTGATTGCGGCGTGGAGTTCCTGTTCTCGCCGAACGTAGGTGAGGCGCCGCTGCCGCTGAATCGCATCGCGTCCAGTGGCGAGCTCGCCCGCATGATGTTGGCGTTGAAAACCGTGCTGGCGGACCTCGACGGCGTGCCGTTGCTGGTATTCGACGAAGTTGATGCGAATGTCGGCGGTGAAATCGGCAGCGTGGTGGGGCAGAAGATGGCGCAAATTGCCGACAGTCACCAAGTCCTGTGCGTGACCCATTTACCGCAGGTTGCGGCCCAAGGGACTTGTCATCTGGTGGTGGAGAAAGACCAGAGCCAGTCGCGCGCGGTGGTGAAGATCACTCCGATCCAAGCCGATCGGAAAGCACGCCTCGGCGAACTCGCCCGCATGCTCGGCGACCGAAACGCCAAGAGCGCCTTGGCGCATGCCGGCGAGCTCTTGAAGGGGTGACGCTCAGCTCATCCGGCTGCGCCAGCGTTCCAACGGCAGGCTCGCGGCGGCGATGATGGCCAGCTGGCTCACGACGAACGCGCTGAGCCACCAGAAGGCGGCGTCCATGAAACCGTAGCTGTGCAGGCCGACACCGAGCATGTTGGTGCCGAACCAGCTCCAGCTCGTGACGATGTTGCCGAAGACCGCGAGGTTCATCAGACCGCGCTGGCGCACCAAGCCACCCCAGCGGGCGTGCAGAATGATGGCATTCCACAGCACGATGATGAGGGCGCCGTTTTCCTTGGGGTCCCAGCCCCAGAACCGGCCCCAGCTTTGGTCGGCCCAGATGCCGCCGAGGACGGTGCCGATCAAACTGAACAGCGTGGCGAAGCAGACGATGCCGTAGACCATGCGGGCGAGCGCGTCGGCGGTGGCCTTGTCGAGCGAGGTGGTCAGCAATCCGCGCACGATGTAGATCAGCGCAAGGAAGCCGGCGAGGTAAGTCGCGGAGTAGCCGATGGTGATGATGATCACATGCGTCGCCAACCAGAAGTTGGAGTCCAGCACGGCACGCATCATTTCGAGGGTGTCGCCGCTGAGCGAAAGATGATGCGCAATCAGCAAAGTGCCAAAGCCGATCAGGCCGGCGGCGACGCTGCCGACGGCGTTCTTGTAGATTTGCTCGAGCACAAGACAGAGCAGCACCGCGCCCCAGCCGACGAAAAGGGCGGAGGAATAGAGGTTCGTGACCGGCGGCCGGCCCTCGAGCCACATGCGGGTGGCGATGCCGGCGGTGGTGGCGGCAAAGGCGAGCGCCACGAGCCAGAAGGCGGAACGGCCGAGCACGTCGGGCCACTTGAGCCAGGACACGACGGCGAGGAGAAACGCCAGCACGTAGAGAATCATGCTGGTGTAGAACGGCTGCGCGAAGTTGAAGCGCGCCTCGATGTCGGTCTTCTGCAGCTCCGGCGCGAAGAACTCCTGCAGCTGGTTGCGGTAGAGCTCGATGATCTTGTTGAACTGCTCGCTCTGGCCGTTGCGCCAGGCGTGAGCGAGGCCGGCATAGGCCAGGGCGTTGTGGTCGAGCGCGCCGCTCTGGAAAGTCTCCAGCAGGGCCAGCCCCGTAGTGCGCCAGTGCGCGTGGTCGTCGTCTGCGGCATGATTGTGCCTGGTGTGGTCGACATCGGCCGGTGGCGGGATCGCGCGGATAGACGTGGATGAGGACATCGCGTCATAGCGCTGGCCGAGCGCGATCATCGCGTCGAAGGCTTCCTGCGAGTAGGACTCGCCCTGCTGGCGCGCGCGAATGGCGGCGACGCCCTCGGGCAGGACGCCTTGGAACCGCAGCAACTCGCCGAGGAAGTCTTCGCTGTCGGGCATGACCAGCGTGTGCTTCAGCTCGTGGTAACGGTTGAGATTGGCGTGGAGTTGGATGACGGCGCGCTGGAATGGACTGCGCTGCGGCGCCTCAAGTTGCTGGGCGAGCTGGGACTGGCGCAGCAGCTCCGGCGCCTGGGCTTTGAGCTGGTTGAAGGAGAACCGCTTCTTCTTTTGGCCGTCAGCGGCCGCGAGCTTGAACAACGCGAGGACGTCCGGATGAACGATCTCGAAGGTCTGCAAAGCGTCCGCTTTTTCCGATTCGAACGCCGAGGTCGCGAACCACGCCATCGGGGTGAGGGATTCACTGTCCGCGGTCGTCACGCGTTGCCGCCCCTGCAGCTGCAGGAGGGCGCTGCGGGCGATGGTGTCGAGCGGCTTGATCCGGCCGTTGGCCAGGACGGGCAGCCGGCCAAAGCCATCGAGGTCGAACGGCGAGTCCGTGCGCCGGGGCGACAGGGTGCTGGCGAGCCAGGCGGCGCCGAGGAGCAGGACGATCAGGGGCAGAAATTTCTTCATGCGGCGTAGCGTTTGGCGATGAAGCGGGATAGGGAGAGGCCGAACTGGATTAGAAGGCCGAGTCCCATGAGCACACAGGACACGTAGGGCAGCAGCCAACTCGGATTGCGGACGACTTGGAGCACGGAGTAGCCGTTGGCGCTGTCCATTTGGTATTGGTAGAACGTGAGCCCGGCGTAGCGCAGCGGGTTGTTCATGTAGATGAGCACCTCGAGGTCCTCGCGCCCGTCGGGCGTCGTGAGGCGCACGCGGCTGGAGAAATTCTTCGGGATGTCGGTGCCCGGGTAGACGTCGTGTCGCAGCTCCTCCAACCTCAGCGCGAAGGGCTTGTAGTTGCGGGCGAAGCGCAGCGAGAGCGTGAACTGGCGGCCGGCATACTCGAACGGCTGCGGCCGGACAAACGGGTGCGCGGAGACGAGCCAGGTGCCGAGTGAGCCGTTGGGCCCGATCAACTCGACGAGGGCGGCGCCGAGATTGGCTTGGTCTTGACGGTAGGTGAGGGGCAGCGGCACCACGGTGAACTCCTGGCCGAAGCCCATGGTCGCGGGCGGAACGATATCATTCGTCGTCTGCGCCTTGGTCTGGGGCACGGCGTTCGGGTAATACGCGCGAACGGCCACGTGGAACGGCAGCTGCGGGTGCTGGACCTCGCCTTGCTTGGCGAGGATCGAGTCGGGGACGACGACCACATCATTGAAGTCCGGGTTGGTCGTATCGGTAATCGCCAATTCCTGGTCGCGGAAGCTCTCCGAGTAATTCTTGGTCTGCCCCTCGTCGAGTCGCAGCTGGAATTCCTCCTGCCAAAGACCGGTGAAGAGTTCGCCAATCAGGAGCAGGATGAGACCGGCGTGGGTGAGTTGAATGCCGGCCTTGGTCCAGGTGAACTTGAACCGATGGATGTGCGCGGCGACGAGGTTGATGAGCAGCAGGCCGCCGATGAAATAGCCGCCGGGAAAGACGGGCACAGGAATGTCCGTGCCGGGGATTTTCTGCAACACGAAGAAGG
>JAPOIC010000031.1 GCA_029979145.1 Opitutaceae bacterium | reverse complement strand
CCATCGACACGGGCTTCATGGTGTTCAATCGCGTGACCTACCCGCTGCTCACGCGGCTCTTCGACGAACTCCGCGTGCCGGTCAAGCGCACGAACATGTCCTTCAGCGTGCGCCATGCCGACAGTGGCCTCGAGTTCTGCGGCTCGTCGCTCAACCACCTTTTCGCCCAGCGCAAGAATCTCTTCCGCCCGCGCTTCTACCGCATGCTGCACGCCGTGCACCGGTTCAACCGCGAGGCCGTGCAGGCCCTCGGCGACCCGGCGATGCAAGAAATCACGCTCGGGGACTACGTGACGCAGCGCGGCTACGGCGACGACTTCCTGCGTCTTTACCTCACCCCGATGAGCTCGGCGGTCTGGAGCACGCCGCCGGACCTCATGCTGCGCTTCCCCGCGGCCAAGCTCCTGCGTTTCTTTCACAATCACGGCTTCCTCGGCCTGCACACCCAGCACCCGTGGTGGACGGTCGACGGCGGCGCGCGCGAATACGTCAAGCGCCTGACCGCGCCGTGGCGCCAGCGGATCCGCACCGGGCACGGGGCGACTCGCATCGAACGGCTCCGCGGCCGCGTGCGCGTGCACACCGCGGACGGCGGGCACGAGGATTTCGATCGCGTCATCCTCGCCTGCCACGGCGACCAAGCCCTGCGGCTGTTGGACACGCCGACGCCCGCCGAACACGCGGTGCTGCGCGAGTTTCGCTATCACCCCAACATGGCCACGCTGCACACGGACACTGACGTCATGCCGCGCACGCGCCTCGCCTGGTCCAGCTGGAACTACGAGGTGAATCACGATGACGCCGGCCGTCCGTCCACCGCCACGCACTACTGGATGAATTCCCTCCAGGGGGTGTCGGACCGCGAAAACTATTTCGTCACCATCAACCGCCCGGAAGCCATCAACCCGGCGAAAGTCATTCGGCGCATCGCCTACGAGCACCCGCTCTTCAGTCTCGGCGCTGTCCGCGCCCAAGGCGCGATTCCCGGCCTCAATGCCGCCGCCGCGGGCACCACGGAAACGTATTTTGCCGGCGCCTGGCAGCGCTATGGCTTTCACGAGGACGGACTCTTCAGCGCGCACCGGCTTTGCACACAGCTGCGCCATTGCGATCCGTGGCCGCAGCCCGCGACGGCCGCGCCTGCGCCGACGCCAGTGCTGGCCCCGGCCGCCTGACGCGATGCGTTCCCGCCTCTACGAGTGCCGCATGGCTCACGCGCGCTTCGCGCCTAAGCCGCACGCTTTCGCCTACCGGATCTTCCTGTTTGCGCTGGATCTCGACGAGCTGCCCGCCCTCAGCCAGAGGCTGCGGCTCTTCTCCGCCGGCCGCCGCAATCTCTACTCGTTTCGCGAGGGTGACTACTTGCCGCTGCACGAACCCGTGCACGCCGGCACCCCGGTCCCAAACGCCGACGACGGGCTCAAGGCCCGCGTGCTCGCCCAACTCGCCGCGCACGGCCTCGATCTCACCGGTGGGCACGTGACCTTGGTCACGCTGCCCCGCATCGCCGGCTACCTGTTCAACCCGGTTTCCTTTTACTTCTGTTACGACGCCGCCGGCCGGCCGGCCGCCGCGCTCGCCGAGGTCACCAACACGTTTCGTGAGATGAAGCCGTTCTTCCTCGGCGCGCCGGACGCTGCCGGTCGGTTTCACGCGCGGGTGCCGAAGGAGTTTTACGTGTCGCCGTTCTCGGACGTCGACGTAGCCTTCGATTTCCAACTCGGGTCCGCGGGCGAAATCCTCGACGTGCGCATCGACGACTACACTGACGGTGTGCGCACCTTCACCAGTTCCCTGCACGGCGCGGCCTGTCCGCTGGACGACGCCCACCTGCTCAAGTTCACGTGCAAATACCCCCTGCTCACGCTGCAGGTAATCACCCTGATTCACTGGCATGCCTTGCGGTTGTGGCTGAAACGCGTTCCATGGTTCGCCAAGGCGGCGCGACGCGAGGACCAGCGCGGCCTGTATCGCCCGCATGCCTCGCTTCGCCCGAACTCCGACGCCGCATGAGCCAGAACCTCTCCGCCTCCGATACCGCCGGTCTCCCGGCCGCCCGTCCCTCCCTCTGCCGTCGCGCCGTGCTCGCGGCTTTCCGTGACCTGCCCCGCGGCCGCCTGCGGCTCAAGTTTCCCGAGGGTGGCCACACCGAATTCGGCGCACCCGCCGGCACCGCCCTGCCCCCGCTGCCCGCCGGCATTCCCGCCGCGGCGGAGCTGACCGTGCACCGCGAGGCCTTTTTCAAGAAGTGTGTCCTCGCCGGCGACATCGGTTTTGCCGAGTCCTACATCGACGGCGACTGGACCACCCCCGATCTCGCAGCCGTGCTCGCCTGGTTCATCCACAACCACGACCACGCGCCCACGCTCTCCGGCTCGCGCCGCGCCGCCGCCGGGGCGCTGAATGTCCTGCGCTTCTTCAATCGCGTCGGCCACCTGCTGCGCCCCAACAACCGGCGCACCGCACAGCGCAACATCAGCGACCATTACGACCTCTCCAACGATTTCTTCGCGCTCTGGCTCGACCCCACGATGATGTATTCGAGCGCCAAGTGGGCCCACCCGGACCACTCGCTCGAGGAGGCGCAGCGCGAGAAGAACGACGCGCTCTGCCGCCGGCTGCGGCTCAAACCCACCGACCACGTGCTCGAGATCGGCACCGGCTGGGGCGGCTGGTCGCTGCACGCCGCGCAGACCTACGGGTGCCGGGTCACCACTGTGACCATCTCCCGCCAGCAACACGATCTGGCGCAGCAACGCATCGCCGAGGCCGGCCTGCAGGATCGCGTGCAGGTGGAGTTCCGCGATTTCCGCGACCTCGAGGGCAGCTTCGACAAAGTCGTGTCCATCGAGATGATGGAGGCGCTCGGCCACCGCTATCTGCCGGACTTCGCCCGCACCATCGCGCGCGTACTCAAGCCCGACGGACTTGTCGCCCTCCAATTCATCACCTGTCCCGACGCGCGCTACGGCGCGTTTCGTCGCGGCGTGGATTTCATTCAGAAGCACATTTTTCCGGGCTCGCTCCTGCTCTCGCTCAATCGCGTCAACGAGCAGCTGACCCGCGCGGGCGGATTCTGGCTGCACGAGGTCGAGGATCTCGGCCGCGACTACGCCCGCACGCTGCGCACCTGGCACGAGGCTTTTTTCGCGCGGCTCGACGACGTGCGCGCGCTCGGCTTCGACGACCGCTTCGTGCGCAAGTGGAGCTACTACCTCCGCTACTGCGAGGCCGCCTTCGCCCTCCGCAACATCTCGGTCGTGCAAACCCTGCACACGCGTCCCAACAACCTCGCCTTCTGATCATGCTCTGGTTCCTCCGGCTCCTGTTCATCACCGTCATCGTCTCGATGGTCGCCACGATCGGCTGGGCCTCGAGCCAGTGCGCGCTGTTCGCCATCCCCCGTGAAGTCACGACCCACCCATGGTTCCTCGCCACGCTGCTCGACGCCTATTGGGCCTTCATCACGTTTTACGTCTGGGTCGCGTGGAAGGAGCCGAGCCTCGCCGCCCGCGTGCTATGGTTCATCGCCATCATCCTGTGGGGCAACTTTGCCATGTCGCTCTACCTGCTGATCGAACTCTTCCGCATCGACCGCATGGAGCAAATCCGCGAAATGCTCGTCACGCGCCGCCCGGGCCGCGTGGCGCTGCCCGCGATTCTCACCACGCTGGGTATCGGGGTCTACCTCTTGGGAGCACAGCATTTGTGGGCGTGAACTCGGTCACCTCGGAAACTCCCCTGTGCGTCGGGCCGCGCCGGTCGTTTTGGCAGCGGCGCATCCTCGACCCGATCATCACCCAGCTCACGCAGGGCATCAGCCCGGACCGCATCGCCCTCTCGCTCGCGGTGGGCGTCGCCGGCGGGCTCTTTCCGTTTCTCGGGTTCACGACCCTGCTCTGCTTCGTCCTCGCGCTGGCGCTGCGGCTCAACCAGCCGATCATCCACGTGGTCAATCAAGTCCTCTGGCCCGTGCACCTCACGATGGTCGTGGTCTATATCCGCGCCGGCGCCTGGCTTTACGGCACCGAGGCGCTGCCCTTCAACCCAACCGAGGTCACCGACCTGTTCCTCCACTCTCAGCGTGAATTCTGGGCACGCTTCGGCTTGATGGGCCTGCACGCCTTCACCGCGTGGTTGCTCACCGTGCCGGTGATCGTCGCCAGCCTCTATTTCCCGCTGCGGCCCGTGCTGCGCCGGCTCGCCGCCAACCGCCCGACCCGATGATTACGCTCCTTGTCACCGCCACGCTCGTGCTCTGCGCGCTGTTTGCCCTCGTGTATCTGCTCGCGCGGAAGCTCGACAACTACGGCGTGGTAGACGTCGCCTGGGCCTACGCCTTCGCCCTCCTCGCCGCCTATTACGCCCTCGCCGCCGACGGTTGGCCCGTGCGCCGCGCCCTCATCGGCAGCCTCGCCTGCCTCTGGGGCCTGCGCTTGGGCACGCATCTTCTGCGCCGTGTGGCGGGGCATCACCCGGAAGAAGACGGTCGCTACCAGCAGCTGCGACGCGACTGGGCGGCGAACTTTCACGGCCGCATGTTCGGCTTCTTCCAATTGCAGGCCATATCCGTGGTCTTCCTCGGCCTGCCGTTCCTGCTCGCGGCGCGCAACGGCGCGGTCGGGCTCCATCCGCTGGAGCTCGCCGGCGCGGTCGTCTGGCTGATCGCCCTTTCGGGCGAGGGGCTCGCCGACGCCCAGCTTAATACCTACAAGCGCGACCCGGCCAATCGCGGCCAGGTCTGTCGCCGCGGGCTCTGGCGCTACAGCCGGCATCCCAACTACTTTTTTGAATGGCTTGTCTGGATGGCGTTTTTCCTCTTCGCCCTCCCCGCCGCCGGCGGCTGGATCGCGATCCTCAGCCCGGCCTGCATCCTCTGGCTGCTCCTGCGCGTAACAGGAATACCCATGACCGAGGAACAAGCCGTGCGCAGCAAGGGCGAGGCCTACCGCGCCTACCAGCGCACCACCAGTGTCTTCGTGCCGTGGTTCACCCGACCTGACCCGCATGATCGACACCCTGCTTGAAAAAAATCTCCTGCCCGACCGCTTGGTGCGTTTCGGCATTCGCCGCCTGCTGGCGCAGCGCTTGCGCGACGAGACCGCGGCCTACGACCGCGCCGCCTACGTCGCCGACCTGAAGACCCGCGCCCTCGCGGAGCAAACCGACGCGGCCAACACGCAGCACTATGAGGTGCCGACGGCGTTTTACCGGTATTGCCTCGGCCCGCGCCTGAAATACTCGGGCTGCCTCTACCCCACGGGCGAGGAGACGCTCGCCTTTGCGGAGGAGCAGATGCTCGCGCTTTATGTCGAGCGCGCGCAGCTGGCCGACGGCCAGGAAATCCTCGAGCTCGGCTGCGGCTGGGGCTCCCTCTGCCTCTACAACGCCGCCCGTTTTCCGCACGCGCGCATCACCGCCATTTCCAATTCCCGCACGCAGAAGGAATACATCGACAGCGAGGCGCGGAAGCGCGGCCTCGACAACCTCCGCGTGATCACCTGCGACATCAACGCCTTCGACATCGCCCCGGCCCAGTTCGATCGGGTCGTGTCGGTGGAGATGTTCGAGCACCTCAAGAACTACGAGCTGCTGTTCCAACGCATCGCGCGCTGGCTCAAGCCGGGCGGCTCGCTCTTCACGCACATCTTCACCCACCACGCGCTGAGCTACCACTTCGTCGCCCGCGACGACACGGACTGGATGAGCCGGTATTTCTTCACCGGCGGGCAGATGCCCGCACATGACCTGTTGCCGCAGTTTCAAGAGCACCTCACCCTCGAGGCCGACTGGCGCGTCAACGGCCGGCACTACCAGCGCACCGCGGAGCACTGGCTCCAAAACATGGACCGGCACCGCGACGAAATCATCCCGCTATTCCGCGATACCTACGGCGCAGACCAAGCCGTGAAGTGGTGGGCCTACTGGCGGACGTTTTACATGGCCTGCGCCGAGCTCTGGGGCTACCGCAACGGCGAAGAGTGGCTCGTCAGCCACTACCGCTTCCGCAAACCCAATTAATCGTCAGTAGTTCGGCCAGATACCCGGCGTCACCAGCTCGCCGAGGTTGCCCGCGGCGTCGTGGAAATAGAGGCTGCGCCCGCCTCGGCTCCAGCCCGTGTCGCTGACAATGGCCACACCGTGCGCCTCCAGCCGGTCCCGCCACGCCGCGAACTCGTCGCGGCTGATGGCGAAGGCATAATTCAAGGGTCCGTGGCCGTCGTGCGGCGGGATGATGCCGTCATCTGTCGGCATGGCCTCAAGAGTCGCGCCCCGTTTGAACAGCAGGAAGACTTGGCCACGTCCCACATCAAACGATTGGAAGCGCGCCGGGTCCCCGACCATCGGCTTGAGCCCAAGGACTTCGCGATAAAACGCCACCGCACCCGCCAGGTCGTCGACGTAAAGGGCGGTCTCGACCACTCAGTTGATCCGTGGCGCCGGCTCATGGTCCATGCGCCCAGCTTGATTTGCCGCCCGGGCATTGCAACCCACCAGACGGCCCGCGCGTATCACCGGCATGCTCCGCACGCTGTCGCTTTTCGCCTTTATTGCCGGCGCCGCACTGGCGGACCCGGCCGATGAACTCGTGCGCGCCGGCCTCGCGGCGGAAGCGGCCTTCAATCCCGCTGCGGCCCTGCGGCATTTCCAGGCGGCGGCGGGCCTCCGGCCCGACGATGCCTTCCTTGAACAAAAGCTCGCGCGCCAATTTTCCGACCTGACCACCAGTGCCACGGAAATCGGCCAAAAACGCGAATTGGCGGAACAGGCCCTGCGGCACTCCTTGCGCGCCCACGAACTCGATCCGGCCGACGCGGTGTCCGCCCTCTCCGTCGCCATCAGCTACGGCAAACTCGGTCTCTACAGCAGCGTGCGCGACAAGATCGCCTATGCGCACCTCACCCACGATTACGCCGCGAAAGCCACGGAGCTCGACCCGGACTACGCTTGGGCTTGGTCCGTTCTCGGCCGCTGGCACTACGAAGTCGCCACCCTGGGGCGCACCAAGCGCTTCGTCGTGGCCTTGTTGTATGGCGGCCTGCCGGCGGCTTCGACCGCCAAGGCCGTCGACTACCTAAAACGCGCAGTCGAGCTAGACCCGGCGAATCCCGTCCACGCCATCGAGCTCGGGTTTGCCTTTCTCGCCGATGGCCAGCCCAAAGCCGCCCGGCCTTGGTGGGAACGAGGCCTCGCGCTGCCGGACACCGCCATCCATGACGGGATCGCCAAGCGCCGTGCCCGCGAGGCCCTCGCGGGGCTCGCGCCCTAGGCCCGCCGGTCCGCCCAAAACAACAGGCCACCGCGCGCCGCCGGAAAACCCGCGCCGCTGAGCAGGGCGAAATCCGCGTCATCCGCCGAAGCCACCACGCCCTCGGCCACGCAGCGCCGCGCTTCGTCGACCATCACCGCCATCAGGCGCTCCGCGATGACGGTCGGCGACAAGCCGGCACTCTTCGCCCCCTCCGTTACTGCGGGATTGGGTGCAGCGTCGCGGCCGGCATGCACATAAAACCCGGCCCCCGCTCCGCCCTTGCGGCCCTTGAGTCCGGCGGTGAGCAATCGGGCACAGGCTTCGCTGCGCTCAAAGCGTCCGGGAAAATAGTGCGCCATCTCGCCGAAAATGAAATCGGTCACATCGACGCCCACCTCGTCGATCAAGCGCAACGGCCCCATCGGCCAGCCCCATTCGCGTATCGCTGCATCGAGGACTTCCGTGGACACGCCTTCGTCCCATAACCGGCAGGCGGCGTTGAGGTAGAAAAACAGCACGCGGGTCACGAGAAACCCCGGCGACGAACGGCAGATCACGGGCGACTTGTCCAGTCCCTGCGTGAAGCGCAGCGCCATTTCCGCGGCCCCGCGCGTCGTGCCGCGGCCCAGGATCAACTCCACCAGCGGCATACGCGCCACGGGATTGAAAAAGTGCAGCCCCACCACCCGGCCCGGATCAACCGCCGGCGGCATGAGCTCCTCCAACGGCAAAGCCGAAGTATTGGAAGCGAGCAACGCATTCGGCCGCGCCACCGTCGCGATCTCGGCGAACAACGCGCGCTTCGCCGTCACTTGTTCGATGATTGCCTCGACGATCACGTCGCAGGTCTCAAACCCGTCCCAAGCGGTCGTAGTCGCGAGGCGGGCCAGCGCCGCCTCCATCGCCTCGGTGGTCATGCGTCCGCGTTTCACCGCGGACTCATACGTCGTCGTCGCCGCCGCCCGGCCGCGCGCCACCGCCGCCGGCTGCACATCGCGGAGGACGACTTCATGGCCGCAGGCCGCGCACCACGCGGCGATGCCAGCGCCCATCACGCCGGCGCCGACGACGCCCACCCGCTGCACGGGGCCGGCCGCAAATCCGCCCTCGGCGAGCGTCCAGCCGGCGAGCGTGCGCGTGCGGGCGGCGACCTGCAACGCAGCTGCGTGGGCCGAGAGGTCGGTGGATGCCATGCGGTCGGTTTTCCGCATTGCGCGGGAAAAGAGAAGCGCAAACGGTTGCGCCGATGCCGCGTCCCGCCGCCCCCGCCGCCGCCAAGTCCCCCCGCGCCTTCGCGCCGTGGTGGGGTTGGCTCGCATTGGTCGCGGTCAGTTTCGTCATCTATTGGCCGGCCCTGCACGGCACACCGTTGTGGGACGATGATGCCCACCTGACGCGGCCGGAACTGCGCGACGCCTTCGGCCTCGCCCGCATCTGGTTTGAGATGGGCGCGACGCAACAATACTACCCGCTCCTGCACAGCGCATTTTGGCTGCAGCACAAGGTCTGGGGTGATGTCACGACCGGTTATCACGTGATAACCATCCTCCTCCACGCGAGCGCCGCGGGACTCCTTGCGCTGATCATGCGCCGTTTGCAGCTGCGCGGTGCCTGGCTTGCCGCGGCGCTCTTTGCATTGCACCCGGTGATGGTGGAATCCGTGGCGTGGATCTCGGAATTGAAGAACACGCTCTCCACGGTCTTCGCGTTGCTCGCCGTGCTGGCGTGGTTGCGTTTCGAAGACCGGGAGGAAACCTCCGGGACCAAGGCGTGGCGCGCCTACACCCTGGCCGCGCTGGCCTTTCTGCTGGCGGCGCTGACCAAGACGGTGACGGTGACGCTGCCCGCGGCCTTCCTCGTCATCGCGTGGTGGCGGCGCGGCCGGCTCAAGTGGCAGCGGGACGTCGTTCTGCTCGTGCCTTGGTTTGTCTTTGCGGGAATCGCCGCGATCACCACCGCGGCGGTGGAACAGGACCTTATCGGCGCCCAAGGCGAGGCCTACGCCCTGACGCTGCTGGAGCGCACGCAACTCGCCGGCCGCATCGTGTGGTTCTACTTCGGCAAACTGCTTTGGCCGTCGGACCTCATGTTCATTTACCCGCGCTGGGACGCCACGGCCATCGGCTGGCTGCCGTTGCTCGCCGCGATCGGCGCGATTGGCGCGCTGGCGTGGCACGCCCGCAGGCAACGCGGTCCGCTCACCACCGCGCTGCTTTATGGCGGCACGCTTTTCCCGGCCCTCGGGTTCATCAACGTCTACCCGTTTCAATACTCCTACGTGGCGGACCACTTTCAGTATTTCGCGAGTCTCGCGGTGTTCGCCGCCCTCGGCCACGGCCTGACCCTCACCGCCGACCGTTTCTTTCGTCCGCGCTTCGCCGTCTTGACCAGCGCCGCCGCCATGCTGTTGGCCCTGGCCACGCTGAGCTGGCGTCAGGCGCACGACTATCGGGACAGCGTCACGCACTACCGCGCCATGCTGGCCAACAATCCCGCCTGCTGGATGGCAGCCTACAACCTCGGGCTCGAATACGCCAACCGCGGCGACTACCCCACCGCCATCCCCCTCTATCGCGAGGCGCTGCGCCTGAAACCCGACTACGCGGAGGTGCATTCCAATCTCGGCCTTGCCCTCCTGAACCCCGGGGCCCCGCCCGCCGAAGCCCGCGCGGAATTCGAGACCGCGCTGCGCCTGAAACCCTCGCTTTGGCAGACGCGCGCCAACCTCGCCAACACCCTGATGGGCACGGGGCGCGAAGCCGAAGCCTTGGCGCACTACTGGCGCGCCGTGATCGAACAACCCTCGGTGGCATGGCTGCGGTTGAATCTCGGCTACGCGTTGCAGACCAACCCGGCCCATCGCGCCGCCGCGGTGCGACAGTTTCACACCGCGCTTGTGCTGCAGCCTGACTACTGGGAAGCCGAATACTCCATCGCCGCCCTGCTCCTCGGCTGGCCCGGACGCGAGCGTGAGGCGATCCCGCATCTGGAAGCGGTGCGCCGGCTGAACCCGGATTTCGCGCCCGCGCGTCAGCTGCTCGAACGACTGCGGCGCTGAGGCCGCGCGAACTTAACCAGGTTGCGCAAAGCAATCGTCAGCTCGGCGGGCAACGGTGCAGTCAAGGTCAGCGACTCTTTCGTCACCGGATGTCGCAGCGTCAGCTCGCCCGCGTGCAATGCCAGCTGCCGTACCATCGGTTTCTCATCATGGCCGCCCTTATAGCCACGCTTGAAGTCCGAAAGCCGCAGCGTCCAAGCCGCGTCGCCGTAGACCGGATCATTCAACACCGGCAGGCCCGCGGCGGCGAGGTGCACGCGCACTTGGTGCCGCCGCCCGGTTTGTGGTCGGCAGGTGAGCAGCACCACCGCGCCAAAATCCTCCTCGCCCGCGAAGTCCGTGTGCGCCGGCTGGCCGCCGTTGCGCCGGAATGCGCGCATCACGCCCGGTCGCTCGGCGTCGCGGCCGATCCACCAATCCATCGCAAACGTGGCCGGCACGCATCCGGCTTCGCGCGGCCAATGTGCGGACTCGGGACCGTCGGCCTGCACCACCGCCAGCGCGTGCCACACGGCCGCGGCGGTCTTGGCCTGGAATTGTCCGCTGGTGAAATCGAGCGCGGGTTTCGTCTTCGCGAACACGACCAAGCCGCTCGACTCCGCGTCCGGCCGGTGGGCATTCGTCACCGCTTCGCCGCGAGCTTCCCGCACCTGGGCCAGCAAGGTTTCGCCGCCGCGCGCTCCCGGTTCCGCGACCACGGGCAGGCCCGCCGGCTTGTCGAGCACCAGCAGGGCGTCGTCCTCAAAAATCACGGGCGGCAACGGCATGCGGATAGTTGAGAACGGCAAAGCGACGGGAATGTCACGCCTAGGTTTCGCCGGCGCAAATTCGTGGTGACGCCCGGGGATTGCGCTTGGCGGCTCGCGGGGGTGGCGCGAGCGGTGTCAGCATGCCCGCGCTTACCCTTGCCCCGGTCCTGTCGTTCTTCACGGCCTTTCAACGCGTTCACCCCAGCGTGCCGCTGCGCACCCTGCTCCGCATCACCAGCCGCCGCCTGCGGCCCGAGCGCCTGCGGCCGCACCTCGACGGCACCCGCCGCGACTGGTTTACACCGGCCGCACCAAATTGCAGCTCAGCGCCTTCGGCGAGCACGTGATCGAAAAGGAGGTCACGGATGCGCTGACCAAGGTGTGCCGCGACAACAACTGGCACATCGTCAACTTTCACGTGGCCCCGATCTTTGCGAACTCGGTGACCGGCCAACAGCGTGGCTGCCACGAGTGGTGGGTCGAGCTTCGTCCGGGCACCGTCAACACCCCCACCGGGCCCGTGCTGAAGGCCGCGCTCGATATCGAGCTGCAACGCCTCAACGACGACTACGAGGCCAAGCGAAAGGGCGGCGGCCTGGAGCCACCGCTGGTGCGCTTGGTCATGCCCGGCATTTTCGAATCGTGGATGCGCGCCAAGGGCAAGTGGGGCGGCCAGAACAAGATGCCGCGTTGTCGCAGCGACCACACGATCGCCGACGAACTCGCGCAGATCGCCCGGTTCACGACCGGCTGATCTTTCCGGTTTTTTGGCACGCGCAGTGCTTCAACTAGCTCGGTCGTTCGGTGCGAACCGAAAAGAATAGCAAGAATGACTCCGGTCCCATCTGACCGGAAAAATAGCAAGCCATGGGGGCCGGCGCTAGGGGTTATCGCCGGCCCCCTCCGCTTTCTCAGGAAGGCACCAAGGCAATCGCCGCCAGAATCGCCAGCGCGCCAATTAACCGCGAAACCAACACCCCGCGTCCGGCGTGCCGCTCCGAGTTGGCGAACCAATGGCCCGCCAGCCAGACCACGAGCACGCTGAACAGCCCGCGCGCGCTGTAGGCGATGTTCACCGCGGTCGCATTGCCCCAGGTGGCGAGCGAGATGACGATGCCGCCGTTGGTCAGCGCATTGAAAAAAGCCCCCGGCACGACCCAGCGCCACGCCGGCGCGGCGATCTCGCGCAGCCCGCCCTGCGTAAAGGCCAGCAGCCCGAACGAATAAATCCCCACCGCCAGAAACAACGGCGGCATGAAAAAGCCCGCGCCCCACACGCGACCCCACTGCTGGATCAGCACGTCGTTAAGGGAATACAACGTCGCGCTCAACAAGGTGAGCAACACGGTCTGGCCCACGCGGCGGTGCCGGCCGCCGCCGCCAAGATTCAACAGCCCCACCGCCACGGTGCTGAGCCCGGCGCCGATCCACCACTTCAACGGCACGCCCTCGGCGAACAGCAGGCTGCTGAACAGCGCCACGAGGATCACCTTCACGCCCATCACCGGCGCGGCCACCGACACGTCGCCGCGCGTGATGGCGAGAAACATGCACACCTGCGCCACCAAAAAGATCAGGCCGCTCACCGCCGGCTGCCAGTAAAGCGTCCACGGCACCAGCGCGAAGCCATCGTGCAACCACCACGGCACAAAGGCCAAGGTGCAGCCCCAATTCGCGAGGAAGGTCGTGCGCCACAGCCCAACGCCGAGCTCGTCCGCCCGCTTCAGGCAGAGCATGCTCAGCACATAAAACAGGCCGCAGGCCAGCGGGAGCAGCAGGTAAGGCGGAAACGTCATGTGCAGGCGCCACCATCCGCACTTCCCGGCGGCGCACAATCCCTAAGCAGAACCCCGGCGCGACCTTACTGCAGCACCGCGCGGATGCGTTGCTCGTAGACGGAGGTCTCCTCCGCGCCGACCTTGCGGTCGCGGATGTTGCCGTCGCGGTCGATCAGGAAGGTCGTGGGAATCGCAGAGATATCCCCGAAGGCGTCCACCACGGCGCCATCACCCATCACGAGCGGATAGTTGATGCCGAATTTCTTGGCGAAATCGATGACCTTGGCCGGTCCACCGCGGTCCAGCGACACGCCGATGATCACGAGGCCGTCGGCGCCATATTTGTTCTGCAGCTCGATGTAGCCGGGGATTTCCTCGCGGCACGGCGGGCACCAGGTCGCCCAAAAGTCCACCACCACGATCTTGCCTTTGAAGTCGGCCGAGCTCACGGACTTGCCGTCGAGGTCATTGAGCGTCCAGTCCGGCGCCGGGCCGAGCACGGGCAGGGCCGGCAGGTTGGCGACGGAAGCAGTCATCGCAGCCGGCGCCGGCGCGGAAGCCGGGGCGGCGGACTCGGCGGCCGATTCACGGGGCTGACAACCCGCGAGGGCGAGGACGGAAACGGCGGGCAGGAGAACGAAGGGGCGGCGGAAATTCATCATGGTCATGCGGGTGGGAGAATTGAACAGGCCGCCTGTTCCCGGATTTCGCAACCT
>JAPOIC010000138.1 GCA_029979145.1 Opitutaceae bacterium | reverse complement strand
CGTCGAGGGCGATTACAGCGAGGCCGACGAGGATTGCGGCGCGTCTGAGTCTTTCGACGTCGAGGAAGTCACCTTCAAGGGCGTCAGCCTCCCGCTCGACATCCTCTCCGACGCCTTCCTCGAGGACGCCGCCGCTGCGGCCCTCGCTTGCATCCGCCACGACGGCCCGGACCCCGACGACGTGCGCGACAAGCGCGCCGATCGCGGCCATGACGACCAGTCGATCTGGGAGGCCGCATGACGCCCGCCCGCTTCGTGCCGGGCATCTACCGCGTCCATGCGTTTGATCGCATGTGGCTGTGCGCTGCCTCGGTTGATGAGGACGGCGCGACGCTGATCTGCGTTTTCGAGGGCGGCGTCGAGATTCGCGCCGACCTCCTGCACCCCCGCGTTGTCCGCATCCTTGAGCAGGACTGCTGGTCGCTGTCGCAGCGTTGGGTGGCCGCATGAAAACCGCCCTGCTCCTGCTTGCCGCCGTCTCCATCGGCTTCCTCGCGGGCGTGATCTGGGCCGCGCTGGGCCGCATCAGCAAAGACGCCGACCGCGAGCCGGCCGACGTCTTCGAGGACTTGCACTGATGTCCTGCTACGTCACCGATCTGATGGTCTGGGGCGCGGCGTTCGTCACCTGCGCCGTCGTGGTCTACCTGCACGACCGCAAGCCGCGCAATCGCTATCGCCGAAATCGCCGCGAGGTGCTGCCGCCGCCGTCGGCTGCCTGCAAGAGGGATTACGCGTGATCACCATCCGCGCCTCTGCCCTTGGCGACTTCTTCGACTGCCCGGCGCGTGCGGAGGCCAAGCACCTCTTGGGCAAGCGCACTCCGATGGGTGGCGCGGCCCTGCTGGGCAAGGCCGTCCACGCCGCCACGGCCGTCTATGACCAGTCCGTGATCGACGGCTCTGGCATCACTGTGGACGAGGCCGCAGCGGCTGCCGTGGACACGATCCACAGGCCTGACGAGGAAGTGAGCCTCGACGCCGACGAGTCCATGAAGGAAGCCGAGGGCATCGCCATTGCCCTGCACCGCCGCTACTGCGCCGAGATTGCGCCCCGGCAGGAATACCTGGCGGTTGAGGTGACGTGCGACCGACTCGAAATCACGGACCTTGGCATCGCGCTGACCGGCACCACGGATCGCGTCGGTCGCAATTCGGATGGCGAGGCCGGAATCCTCGACATCAAGACCGGGAAAACCGCTGTCGGTGCTGACGGCACGGTCAAGACCTCCGGCCACGCCTACCAGCTGGGCGTCTACGAACTGCTGGCCGAGCGCGCCAGCGGTCTGCCCATCGCCGCACCAGCGCAAATCATCGGCCTGCAAACCGGCAAGACCGAGCGCGGCCAGCGCGCTGCCATCTCTGGCCCCGTCGTCGGCGCACGTGACGTGCTGATCGGCGACGAGGTGCAGCCCGGCGTCCTCGAAATGGTCGCCCGAATGATTCACGCCGGGGCATTCCCCGGCAACCCGCGCTCGATGTTGTGCGGGCCGAAGTTCTGCCCGATCCACCAGTCCTGCCGCTATCGCCTCTAGGAGTTACGAACATGGCCGCTGAACCGAACACCGTCCGCACGAACCTTGCCGCCCTGCGCGAACAGCCGCAGGCTGCTCCGGTTTCGATGGGCTTCTCAAACTCGCAGTCGTTTGAACTGGTGCAGCGGGCTGCGCGCCTGCTCGCCGCCTCGACGCTGGTGCCGAAGGAGTACGTGCAGAACCTGCCGAACTGCGTCGTCGCTCTGAACATGGCCCAGCGCATCGGCGCGGACCCGCTCATGGTCATGCAGAACCTGTACGTCGTGCATGGCCGTCCGGGCTGGTCGGCGCAGTTTCTGATTGCGTCGTTCAACCAGTGCGGCCGGTTCTCCGCGCTCCGCTACATCTGGTCCGGCACCGAGGGCAAGGACGACTGGTCCTGCCAGGCGTATGCCATCGAGAAGGAAACCGGCGAGAAGATCACCGGCCCCGTTATTTCGATTGCGCTTGCCAAGAAGGAAGGCTGGGACGCGAAGAACGGCAGCAAGTGGAAGACGATTCCGCAGCTGATGTTGATGTACCGCGCCGCCGCTTGGCTGGTCCGCACCCACGCCCCAGAGATTGCGATGGGCTTGCAGACGACCGAGGAACTGCACGACGTGTACGACGCCGGCCGCGACAGCGACGGCACGTTCACCGTGACGACGGACAGCCTGCGCAGCGCCGGCACGGACCCGGATGCCGTGGTCGTCGATCACGCGGACGCCACCCCGATTGCGACGGAGGCGGAGGCGTGACGTCCGCACCCTTCGTGCAGACCCGCCCCGACCGCGATCTGACCGGCGAGCAGGTCAAGGCAATCCGCGCAGCCTACCCGCAGCGACACGGAAGGCGCGGCGCGATTGACCCCAGCGCACCAACACAGGCGGACCTTGCGCGCCAGTACGGCGTCGGGTTGCACACCATCGAGCGCGTGATCCAGTTCAAAACATACAAGTGGGTGCGGTGATGGAGCAGCTTCACATGCTCGACCTGTCGCCGGTCCAGCGCCCGATCTTTGCCGAAGCGCAGAGCATCGACGACCGTTTCGTCGCCTTCGACCGGCAGAACCCGCACATCTATCGAAACCTCGTCGCGCTGACCTGGCGCATGTATCGCGCTGGTCGGCGCAAGGTCGGCATCGCCGCCCTCTTTGAACGCCTGCGCTGGGAGTACGACGAGACGACGAGCGGCGACCACTACCGGCTGAACAACGACTACCGCAGCCGGTATGTGCGTCTCATCCAGCAGCGCGAGCCGATGCTCGCCAGCATGTTCAACACCAGTGAATTGAGGTCCGCATGACCATGCAGCTCATGTCATTGAAGCAAGTGATATCGCGTGTTTGCTTGAGCAGATCCACGCTTCTCTCCTACGTAGAAGAAGGTCGTTTTCCTGCTCCTGTCGATATCGGAAAAAGGCGCGTCGCGTGGGTATCAAGCGAAATCGATGCGTGGATCGAAGGACTCATCGCAAAGCGCGACTCGGGGCGGCAGTAATGGCCGACGAAGCAGACATGGCGCAGGAACGCATGGAGCGCGAAGAGGCGATGAACCGCCGCGCTCCCTACGACCTGACGCTCACACAGGGGGATTGCATGGACTGTGGCGAACACTCGTCGTTGAAGGACTCGCTGTGCTGCCAGTGCAGGATCGATGCGGAACGGAGGGCGCGGGGATGAGCAAGAGGCAATCGCCATTCATCAAGGCCGGGAAGCTGCTCGCGCTGTCGCGGGGCGCGTATTCCGACTACTGCGTGGACGGCTTCCACGTCGCCCTGCGTGACATCGACTTCGCGGCGGCGCTGGACGAGTACCTCGCCGAAGCGCAAGCCAAGGAGCCGTGGCAGGCCAGCGACTATTTCGAGTGCGACAAGTTCACGGCCTTCCTGATTCGCGGCGGCTACCTGCTGGCCGTGGATTACAGCGAGGTGCATCTCGGTGACTACGGCCAGACGCCGAACTGGTGCGACAAGTGACCCGCCTCCGCACGAAGCCCCGCCGCGAGGTTCTGTTCCCCGGCAAGCAGTCCTACTACCGGCAGGGCATGCAGTGCCGCAAGTGCAAGCAGTGGAAGGGGCTTGCGGGGTGCAGCCGCAAGGGTGGGCTTACATGCCGGGAGTGTGTGCAGGGGGTGGCGGCGTGAAATACGCGCAATTCCTTGCAGCCAAAACCCCGATTGCGACTAAGCGCGGCATTGCTGGCGCTGAGACGAAAGCGGGCCACCTGTTCGACTATCAGCGCAAGTGCGTGGACTTTGCGCTGGATGTTGGCAGCTGCGGCATGTTCCTCGATACCGGCCTCGGCAAGACGCTGGTGCAGCTGGATTACCTCGAACATGCCCGCAATGCGGAGAATGGTCGCGCCCTGCTGCTGACGCCGCTTGCGGTGGCTCGCCAGATTGAGCGTGAGGCGCATCGGTTCGGATACCAGGCGCGTGTGATCCGCGACCAGTCCGAGGCCGGCGAAGGCATCAACATCTGCAACTATGACCGGCTGCACTTGCTTGATACGCAATCGTTCGGCGCAGTGTCGCTGGATGAAGCCTCAATTCTGAAGGCGTTTACCGGCAAGCAGTCGCGGGCCTTGATCGAGTCGTTCAACGGGCTGCGGTTCAAGATGGCCGCGACCGCTACGCCTGCGCCGAATGACCACATGGAAATAGGCCCCTATGCCGAGTTCTGCGAGGTCATGAACAGCAACGAAATGCTGTCGCGGTTCTTCATCAATGACACGATGGAAGCCAGTCAGAAATGGCGGCTGAAGCGCCACGGTGTCGATGCGTTCTGGGATTGGATGGCGTCGTGGTGCCGGCTGGCGCAGCGCCCGTCTGACCTTGGCGGCGACGATACCGGCTTCGACTTGCCCCCGATTAACGTAGTGCGTCACCGCGCTGCGGAGAATGCGCCGACCGTCACGGGCGGTCTGTTCGGGGATGAGGTCGTGAGCGCCACGAACCTTCACGCGGTCAAGCGCGAAACCATCGGCAAGCGCGCCGCCATTGCCGTCGACCTTGCGACCGCCACGACTGGCCCCGTGGTCATCTGGTGCGATACGGACTATGAGGCCGACGCGATCCTGTCCGCGCTTGGCGATACGCCGGATGTGGTCGAGGTTCGCGGCAGTATGAAGCCGGAGGCCAAAGAGGCTGCGCTAGATGCCTTTGCGCTCGGCAATGCTCGCGTCATGGTCACGAAGCCCGCCGTGGCTGGTTTTGGCCTGAACTGGCAGCACTGCCACGACACGGTTTTCGTCGGGCGGTCGTTCAGTTACGAGGCCTGGTATCAGGCCGTCCGCAGGTTCTGGCGCTTCGGCCAGAAAAACACCGTCAACGTGCATCTCGTTGTGGCCGAGGGCGAGGACTCTATCGCCCGCGTAATCGACCGCAAAGCCGCAGATCACGACAGCATGAAGGCCGCGATGCGCTCTGCGATGCAGCGCAATCAGGGCCGCAGCACGGGCCGCAAGGTCATCTACAACCCGACTCACAAAGGATCTATCCCATCATGGATTGCCTAAACCAGAAGTCCGGCGAAGGCTGGACCGCGTACCACGGCGACTGCGTAAGCGTTGCCAGCCAGCTGCCCGACGAGTGCATCGACTTTTCCGTGTACTCGCCCCCGTTCGGCTCCCTGTTCGTCTACAGCGACAGCGCCGCCGACATGGGCAATAGCAGCAGCGACGGCGAGTTTGCCGAGCACTATGCCTACCTGGTGCGTGAAAAATTCCGCCTGACGAAGCCGGGACGCCTGACAGCCGTGCATTGCTCCGACCTTCCCATGACGAAGTGGAAGGATGGCGCGGTCGGCATCAAGGACTTTTCCGGCGACATCATCCGCATTCATCAGGAAGCAGGATGGATTCTCCACAGCCGCCGCACGATCTGGAAATGCCCGGTTGTCGAAATGACGCGCACGAAGCACGTCGGCCTGCTTTACAAGCAGCTGCGAAACGACAGCGCAAAGTCACGCGGCGGGATGCCTGACTACCTGCTGACGTTCGTGAAGCCGGGGGAGAACGCCTCGCCTATCGCGCACGATGCCGCCGACTTCCCTGTGAGCCAGTGGCAGGAGTGGGCATCCCCGGTCTGGATGGACATTCAGCAGACGAACGTCCTGAACGTGAAGGTAGCCCGTAGCGACAAGGACGAAAAACACCTTTGCCCGTTGCAGCTGGACTTGATCGAGCGCGCATTGGTCATGTGGTCGAATCCCGGCGACGTTGTTTTCTCGCCCTTCGCGGGCATCGGCTCAGAGGGCGTCG
>JAPOIC010000289.1 GCA_029979145.1 Opitutaceae bacterium | reverse complement strand
CTTCGGGTCCTTGCCCAGCTGGTGCACCGCGGAACGCATCGCGGCGAGATCCACGAGCAGCGGCACGCCGGTAAAGTCCTGCAGGACGATGCGCGCTACGACGAACGGCACCTCGGCGGTGCGGGCGGCCTTGGCCTGCCAGCCTGCCAGCGAAGCCACAGACTCCTCGCTCACCCGCTTGCCGTCGCAATTGCGCAGCAGCGACTCCAGCACCAGGCGAATGGACACCGGCAGGCGGTCCACCGCGAAGCCGGCGGCCTTGAGGGCCGGCAGCGAATAGAGGGCGTGGGAGGCACCATTGGCGGAAAAGGTGCCGCGCGTGTTGAACGGGTTCGGGAGACTCATGGAGGAACAATCAGTGATGTGGTAAAAGAAAACGCGCGGTCACGGGACCGCGCGGGAATAGCTCAGGCGGACAGCGCGGCCTTGATGGCGTCGAAATTCGGCAGCTCGGTCGGCGCCGGGGTTTGCTCGGCGTATTTGACCTTGCCGTCCTTGCCGATGACGAAGGCCGCACGGGCGGACGTGTCACCCACGCCGGCGAGCATCGGGAAGAGCACACCGTAGGCCTTGGTGACTTCCTTGTTCAGGTCGCTCACGAGCGTAGTCTTGATGCCGTTGGCCTTGGCCCAGGCTTCCTGCGCAAACGGGCTGTCGACGCTGATGCCGATAACCTTGGCGCCGACGCTCTCGTAAGCACTGAGGCCGGCAGTCACGTCACAAAATTCCTTCGTGCACACGCCGGTATAGGCCAGCGGGAAAAAGAGCAGCACGACCGGGCCCTTGGCCAAGGTGGCGCTCAGGGAGACGTCGGCGAGACCCTCGGCGGTCTTGCTCTTGAGGGTAAAATCGGGGGCTTGGGAACCAACGGCGATGGGCATGTGGAACGAATTTAGGGTTAAGGGCTGCCGCGGCGGCGAATGCGTCGCGGTCGGGAGACGAAAGGTAGAAGCCGCCCGACCTCACTGACAAACCGATTTTCCGGATAGAAGGCTCGATTCTATTTTCCCAACGCGCCCGATAAGATTTGTTTGCGCGATCCGCCGCGCACCGCGTTAATGCCCGGCCCGTTTATGAACCTGACCGAAGACCTGCAATGGCGCGGCCTGCTGGCCGACTGCACCAACCTCCCTGCGCTCACGGAGCGCCTGAACCAAGGTGCGGTGGCGTTGTATTGCGGCTTCGATCCGACCGGTGACTCGCTGCACGTCGGTCACCTCATGGGCCAGTTGACCCTGCGTCGCTTTCAACTCGCGGGCCACCACCCCATTGCCCTCGCCGGCGGCGCCACCGGCATGGTCGGCGACCCCTCGGGCAAATCCGCCGAGCGCAACCTGCTCTCGCGCGAGCAACTCGCCCACAACGTCTCATGCATCAAGCAGCAGCTCGCCCGCCTGCTCGACTTCGAGGCGCCGCAAAACCCGGCGGTGCTCGTGGACAACGCCGACTGGACCGCGCCGCTCAGCTTCCTCGATTTCCTGCGCGACATCGGAAAGCATTTTTCGGTCAACCAAATGCTCGCCAAGGACTCGGTGAAGTCCCGCATGGAGGGCGACAACGGCATCAGCTACACCGAGTTTTCCTACCAGCTGCTGCAGGCGAATGATTTTTACCACCTGCGCAAGACGCAGAACTGCGAGCTCCAGATCGGCGGCTCCGACCAATGGGGCAACATCACCGCCGGCACGGATCTGATTCGCAAAAAGCTCGGCGTGCCCGCCTGGGGCTGGACCTTCCCGCTCATCACCAAGGCCGACGGCACGAAGTTCGGCAAAACCGAGGGCGGCGCTGTGTGGCTCGATCCGGTCCGCACCAGCCCCTACAAGTTCTATCAGTTCTTCATCAGCACCGAGGACGCCAAGGTCAGCGAATACCTGCGCAAATTCACCTTCCTCTCCCGCCCCGAGATCGAGGCCCTCGAGGCCGCCCACGCCGCCAACCCCGGGGCGCGCGAGGCCCACAAAGCGCTCGCCCGCGAGGTCACCAAGCTCGTCCACGGCGAGGCCGCGCTCGATGCGGCCCTGAGGGCCAGCGCGATTCTCTTCGGCGCGGAAATCGGCGACACCAGCGAGGAGACCTTCCGCGACGTCGTCGGCGAAGTCCCGACCAAGCCCCTGCCCCGCGCCTCGCTCGACGGCGCCGGCACGCCCTTGGTCGAATTGCTGGTGCTTTCCGGTCTTTGCCCCTCGAAGGGGCAGGCGCGCAAGGACATCGACGGCG
>JAPOIC010000124.1 GCA_029979145.1 Opitutaceae bacterium | reverse complement strand
GAAGCGGTCCGGGATTTTCTTTATTCCCAGATGCGCGGCGTGAAGGACCCGGCGGGCGAAGGCCGCGAAACTTCCGCCCCTCCGGACGAAGTGGCGGCCGCATTGCGCGAAGTCGCCGCCGAGGTGCGGGCCCTGCGCGTTTCCTTGGCCGCGGGCCAATCCCCGGACTCCCATGTTTGACCCAATTCGCCGCCTGGTCCTGCGTTTCGCCCACCTCCCGCCCGAACCGACTCCACCGGCCGGCGCGCCGGGATCGGTCAAGGTGTTTCGCGCCGCCGGCAACTACTACAAGCTGCGGGTCGCCGGTTGGTGTTTCGCGCAGATCGGCGCGATCGTCGGCATCATCGTTTCCCTTTGGTTCATCAACCGATTGACCGACGGCGTGGAATCCTTCCAACGCCTCAACGCTGAAAACCAGCAGCGGCCCACGGAGGTTAGCGCGAGCGAACCGGGCGCCGAGGAAAACCAGCCTCCGGCCAAACCGAAAAAGAAACGTCATCGCCGGGACATCGACGACTTGGCGCGCACCGTCGCCAACTGGCCCCACTGGGCCATCACGCTCATTCATTGGGCCGAATACGCGGCCATCGTCGGCTTCATCCTGCAGCTGCCGGCCACGTTCGCGGCGGTGCGGCTCGAGTATGAGCAGCATTGGTATATCGTCACCGACCGCAGCCTGCGCATCCGCTCCGGGCTCTTCAGCTTGCAGGAATCCACCATGAGCTTCGCCAACCTACAGCAGGTCGAAGTGAAGCAAGGTCCCCTGCAACGGCTCTTGGGCCTGGCCGACGTGCACGTGCGCTCCGCCGGCGGCGGCGGTGGCGACGAACCCAAGGGCAAGACCGGCGACTCCATGCACCTTGCGGTCTTTCACGGCGTCGACAACGCCGACGAAATCCGCGACCTGATTCTGGCCCGGCTCAAGCGCTTTCGCGAAGCCGGCTTGGGCGATCCCGATGAGCGCACCGCCGCGAAGTCCGGCAACACCGACGCCCTAGCCGCCGCCCAAGACCTGCTCGCCGAGGTCCGCAAGTGGCGCCAAGACCTCCGCGGCTGAGCCGCTCAGGGAATTCGCAGCTCCATGCCGATCTGGAGTGAATTCTCGTTCGGCAGGACGTCACGGTTGGCGTTGTAGATATCGCGCCAGCGGGAGCGATTGCTGTAATAACGCTGCGCGAGACTAAAGAGCGTGTCGCCCTTTGCCACCGTGTGACGGCGAACGGCAGCGGTGGCGGCATCCGGACGCGTGGGCGGTTCCGCCCGCGTCATGGCCGGCGGCGGGGTTTCCTCGGGGGCGATGCTGATCGGCGAAATGTCTTCAACCGGTCGCGACGGCAGCAACACGCCATCCGTCGGCACGCGCATCTGGTTGAGCGCCGCGGGCGCCGGCGCGGGATTGCCCCGGCCCATGGCCAGCTCCGCCTTGAGCTGTTCGTTCTCCCGCTGCAGACGGCTGAGCTGCTCGATCATGTCGAGACGCTCGGACTGGTTTTCGAGCGGGTTGGCCGGCAGGGTGCGGGCGAACTCGCGCTTGGCGCTCTCCACCAAGCCGCGCACCTGCGGGGCCTGCGGCGAGTTGGGCTGACGCTCGAGGTATTTGCGAAAATGATAGATGGCCGCGATCGGATCCTTGATCTGCTGCAGGCAGATGATGCCGGCCTCCAGGTGCGACTCGGGCGCGGCGTCCCCGAGTTTTTCAATCACGCGCAGGTAGGCCGCCAAGGCCTCTTGGTTTCGACCCTGCTTCACCAAGCGCTGGCCGTCGCGATAATCGGGCTCATCGATCTCCGCGCCGAACGGGGCGCCGCCGCGCGGTTCACACGCCGCGAAAAGCAGCCCGATCGCCAGGACCAGGAGGGTCCGCAGGTGACGATTTGACGGTTGGAACGACATGGCGGCGGGAAAGGGATTGAACGCGGGGGATTAGGGCGTAAATTCCGCAACCTGTTTCCGTGACACAATCCTAAATGGCCCTGACTCCGAAATCCATCCTGCGCCGAGCCCGCCACTGCATCCAAGTCGAGGGTGACGCATTGGCGGAAACGGCCACGGGGCTCGGGAAGGAATTCGTGGCCACCGCCCAGGCCGTGGACGCGGTTTTGCAGCGGGGCGGGAAGCTCATTTTCAGCGGCGTCGGCAAATCCGCGCACATTGCCCAGAAACTTGCCGGCACCTTCAATTCCACCGGGGCCACGTCAGCGTTCCTCGACGCCACGCAGGCGCTCCATGGCGATCTCGGCCTGTGCCGGGAAGGCGATCTCGCAATCCTGCTGAGCAACAGCGGCCAGACCGAAGTGCTCCAACTTCTGCCCGCCCTCAAGCGGCTTGGCGTCGGCATCGTGGCTTTCACCAGCCGGCCGGATTCCGACTTGGCGAAGAACGCCGACCACCACCTCTATTACCGGGTCCCCAAGGAGGCCTGCCCCTTGGCACTCGCCCCGACCGCCAGCACGACCGCCGCCCTCGCCCTCGGCGACGCCTTGGCCATGGTGTTGCTCGAGGCCCGCGGCCTCACCCGCGACGACTTCGCCCTCTACCACCCCGCCGGCAATCTCGGCGCCCTGTTGTTGAAGGTGCGTGACCTCATGCGCACCGGCGAGCGCCTGCCCGTGATGCCGGAAACCTGCACCACGCAGGAAGCCATCATGGCCATGACCAAGGCCAAGACCGGCAGCGTGGCCCTCGTGAGCGCGCGCAACGGCAAGCTCACGGGCATCCTGACCGACGGCGACTTCCGCCGCAGTGCGCTAACCGGACCCGACTTTCTCCACCAACCCGTGGCCAATTTCATGACCCGATCGCCCAAAACGATACGCGACGACGCCCTCGCCGTTGAGGCCCTGCGAGTCTTTGAACTGCACAAGATTGACGACCTGATCGTCCTCAACGCCAGTGGCAAACCCGTCGGCCTGATCGACGGCCAGGACCTGCCCAAACTCAAGATCGTGTGAAGGCCCCCACCCGCATCGGCATCATCGGCATGGGTGGCTTCGCCGGCTGGCACCACAACACCATCGCCCGGCTTGAGGAGCGCAACCTCGCCAAACTCATCTGCACCTGCGACCCCAATGCCGCCGGCTTCGCCACGGAGCAGCAAAATTGGCGCCTCGCCGAGCGCGGCGTCAGCGTATTTCCCGACTACCGCCGGATGATCGACGCCTGCCGCGGCGAACTCGACATGATCGTGGTGCCGACGCCCATCAACCTGCACGCCGAGATGCACCGCGCCGGCGTCGAGGCCGGGATCCCCGTCTACCTCGAGAAGCCCCCCACCCTCGACTACCAGGAATTGGAGGCCATGATCGCGCTCGACCAGCAGGCGACAAAGTCGACGCTCGTGGCGTTCAATTTCATCATTGAGCAACCGCGCCGGGCGCTGAAACAGCGCATCCTCGACGGCGAATTCGGCGCCGTCATGGGTGCCAATCTCATGGCGCATTGGCCGCGCCCGGCCGATTATTTTCGCCGTTCGCCTTGGGCGGGCCGCCTGATGATGAACGACCGCGTCGTGCTCGACTCGTGCTTTGGCAATGCCAACGCCCACTTTGTCCACAACATGCTGTTTTGGCTCGGTCAGGGTGGGATTTCGACGTGGGCCCAGTTGTCCACCATCCGCGCCGAACTCTACCGCGCGCACGACATCGAGGGGGCCGACACGTTCTTTGTCCAAGCCGTCACCGAAGCAGGCCAGACCATGCGCTTTGCCGTCACCCACGCCTGCGCGGGCCGCACCGCCCACAGCGAAACCATCCGCTGCGAAAAGGCCGACCTGACCTACATCGTCGGTAGCCACGCGGAGATCCGCTGGCACGACGGTCGCAACGAACGCATCGAGGTCGGCGGTTTCGACGGTCTCACCGAAAACCATCTGGCCTACCACCGCTACATGCGGGGCGAAGAGGACCGGCCCGCGACGAGCTTGGTCGACTCCCGGCCTTTTGTGATTCTCAACGACCTGGCCTACGTCTCCACCGGTCGTATCACCGCCCTCCCGACCGAGCGACTCACCGGCGTCCGCGACGAAAAGGAGCAAAAGGACTATCTCAACCTCGCCGGCATGAACACCGCCATCGAGCGTTTCCTCGACCAAGGAGAATGGCCCGGCGCGACCTGGGGCCGCGAGCCCGGTGCGCTCGTGACGCCCGCCGACCTGCCCCGCTTCCACGACACAATTCGTGCGATGCGGACTGACGCGGGGCGTTGAAAAAAGCGGCCCGACCGCTTCACTCCCATTCATGCCAGCGCCTGCCTTTCACTTTCAGGAGACGTTCGACCTCGGGCCGGACGACACCACTTACCGCCTGCTCTCCCGCGAGGGCGTGAGCACCGCCAACTTTGAGGGCTGCGAGATTCTCAAAGTCGCGCCCGAGGCCCTCGCCTTCCTGGCCCAACACGCCTTTCACGACTGCTCGTTCATGCTGCGGCCCAAACACCTTGAGCAGGTGGCTGCGATTCTTGACGACCCGGAAGCCAGCGAGAACGACCGTTACGTCGCCCTGACGCTGTTGAAGAACGCCGAGATCGCCGCCCAAGGCATCCTGCCCTTCTGCCAAGACACCGGCACCGCGATCATCATGGGCAAGAAAGGCCAGCAGGTCTGGACCGGCGCCAACGACGCCGAGTGGCTCAGCCGCGGAGTCTACGAGTGCTACACCAAGGAAAATCTCCGCTACTCGCAGACCGCGCCGCTCGACATGTTCAAGGAGGTCAATACCGGCACCAACCTCCCCCCGCAGATCGACCTCCTCGCCACCGTGGGCGCGGAATACAAATTCCTCTTCGTCGCCAAGGGCGGTGGCTCGGCCAACAAGACCTTTCTTTTCCAAGAAACCAAGGCGCTGCTAAACCCCAAGAGCCTGGAGAAATTCATCGTCGACAAGATGGGCCACCTCGGCACCGCCGCCTGCCCGCCCTACCACCTGACCTTCGTCATCGGCGGCACCAGCGCCGAGACCTGCCTCAAGACGGTCAAGCTCGCCTCGACCAAATACTACGACGCCCTGCCCACAACCGGCAACGAGCACGGTCGCGCCTTCCGCGACACGGCTCTCGAAGAGCGCGTGCTGGAACTCGCGCAGCAGACGGGCATCGGCGCGCAATTCGGCGGCAAATATTTCGCCCTCGATGTGCGCATCATCCGCCTGCCCCGTCACGGCGCGTCCTGCCCGGTCGGCCTCGGTGTGTCGTGCAGCGCCGACCGCAACATCAAGGCCAAGATCACCCGCGACGGCATTTTCCTCGAGCAATTGGAGACGGACCCCGGCCGCTTCATCCCGGAGTCCGAGCGCACGCTGAAGACCGATCACGTCGTGCGCGTCGACCTCAACCAGCCGATGCCCGCCATCCTGGCCGAGCTGTCCAAGCACCCGGTCACGACCCGCGTATTGCTCAGCGGTCCGATGATCGTCGCCCGCGATATCGCGCACGCAAAATTGAAGGAGCGCATCGACGCCGGCCAGGGACTGCCGCAATACCTCAAGGACCATCCCGTCTACTACGCCGGCCCGGCCAAGACGCCGAAGGGCTACGCATCCGGCAGCTTCGGCCCCACCACGGCCGGGCGCATGGACAGCTACGTTGACCTGCTCCAATCTCACGGCGGATCGATGATCATGCTCGCGAAGGGTAATCGCAGCCCTCAGGTCACGCAGGCCTGCAAGACCCACGGTGGATTTTATCTCGGCAGCATCGGCGGTCCCGCCGCGATCCTTGCGAAGGAAAACATCCGCAAAGTCGAGGTGCTCGAATACCCCGAGCTCGGCATGGAGGCGATCTGGCGGATCGAGGTCGAGGACTTCCCTGCGTTCATCCTCGTCGACGACAAGGGCAACGATTTCTTCGTCAACGGCTGCGGCGCCTGCCTGCCGTCGAAAAAGTGACCCGCCTCACTCGCCGCTGACCGTCACGATCAGCCGCCGCGCATGCGCGGCGCGCCGGTGCTCCCACAGGAAGACTCCCTGCCATGTGCCGAGCAGCAGTTCGCCGTCGCCCACTGGCACGGTTTCGCTCGTGCGCGTAAGCGCCATCTTGATGTGGCTCGGCATGTCGTCCGGCCCTTCGAAGGTGTGCGTGAAATGCGGATCGTCGTCCGGCACCAAGCGATCCAGCCACGCCTCCAAATCCCGCCGGGCCGAGGGGTCCGCGTTCTCCATGATCACGAGGCTGCAACTGGTGTGCTGACAAAAGACATGGGCCAGTCCGCGCTGTAATCCGCTCGCCGCCACCACCCGCGCGACCTCACTCGTGATTTCCACCGTGCCCGCTCCGCGGGTGCGGATGGT
>JAPOIC010000145.1 GCA_029979145.1 Opitutaceae bacterium | reverse complement strand
GAGTGGACCGAGGCCGAGCTCCTCGAGCTGCCCTGAGCGCTGCTTCCAATACAATCACGAAAAGGCCGCCCTTTTGGGCGGCCTTTTTTTCTGCACCGGTGGCGGGGTTGATTACTCGCCGAGTTTGCGTCCCGGGACGAGGGCGTTCTGGACGTAGTCCTTTACCGCATCGGTCAAGGGCGTCATGGGCCGCGTGTAGCCGGAGTCGCGGAGCTTTCCGATGTCGGCCTTGGTGTAATTCTGGTATTTGCCCTTCAGGGCTTCGGGCATGTCGATGAAATCGATCTTCGGTTCGCGACCCAGCGCGGCGAAGATGGCGCGGGTGAGGGTGAGCCAGGTGTTGGCTTCGCCGGAACCTAGGTTGAACAGACCGTTGGCGTGCAGGCCGGCCTCGGCGAAATGCAGGGTCATCTCGACGGCGTCCCTCACATAGAGGAAGTCCCGCATCTGTTCACCGTCCTTGTAGTCAGGGTGGTAGCTCTTGAAGAGGCCGACGCGGCCAGCGGATTGGATCTGCTGGTAGGCCTTGTTGACCAGCGAACGCATGTCGCCCTTGTGGTCCTCGTTGGGACCGTAGACGTTGAAATCCTTTACGCCGACGAGGCGCTGGAGCCAGCCGTGGCGCTGCGCATGCAAGTCGAAGAGGTGCTTCGAGTAGCCATACATGTTGAGCGGACGCAAACGGGCGATGTTTTCATCGCGGTCGTCCATACCCTGCGCGCCGTCGCCGTAGGTCGCGGCCGAAGAGGCATAAACAAAGCGGATGTCATGCTCGAGGGCCCAGAGCGCCAGCTCCTTGGTGTAGGCGTAGTTGTTGTCGATCAGGTAGCTCGCGTTCTTTTCCGTCGTGGCGGAGCAAGCGCCGAGATGGAAGGCGGCGGTGACCTTGCCGAACGACGAGCCCTTGGTGGCGATGCGTTCGCGAAATTCGCCGGCCTCGACATAGTCGGCAAATTTCAATGGCACGAGGTTGCGCCACTTTTCGTCGTGGCCGAGGACATCGGTCACGATGATGTCGGTGCAACCGCGTTGGTTAAGGGCCCAGATGAGGGCGCTGCCGATGAAGCCGGCGCCGCCGGTCACGAGAATGCGTCCGTTGAGGGGGTTCATGCGTCTTGGGAAAGCTCAGTGGCGCGGGCGCGCGCCGCAAGCACCGTCTGGCGGAGCGTGGCGCGGAAGTCCGCGGCCCTGAGCACGCTCAACCCGGCGAAGGTGGTGCCGTTGGGCGAGGTCACTTGGTCGCGCAAGGTGTCAGGCGACTCGCCGGTGCGCGCGAGCAGCCGGGCCGAGCCCAGCAAGGTTTCGACCACAAGCGTCTTGGCCTGTTCGGGCGCCAGGCCGGCGGCCTCGGCCGCGGCGCAAAACGCAGCGGCAAATTCGAAAACATAGCCCGGCCCGCTGCCACTGACGGCGGTAATGGCGTCCATGGCCGACTCAGACAATTCCAAGTCGCGCCCCAGTGCACCGAGCAGCGAAGTGACGATTGCGCGGTCCACCGGAGAGAGCGGGGATTGCGCACACCAGCTTGTTATGCCGGCGCCGATGCGCCCGGGCGTGTTTGGCATGGCGCGGACCCAATTGCGGGCCTGGGGAAAGGCGGACTGCAGCCGGTCGAGCGTTTTGCCGGACATCACCGAGAGCACGAGTTTCCCCTTGGTGCCGGCAATGAAGGCGGTATCAAGCGCGGCGAGGAGCTGCGGCTTGAACGCCACGACCAGCAGGTTGGCACCGTCAAGCAGCTCGGTAATGCTGCCGGCGGCGCGAATGCCGGTGGCGGCGGCTAGCCGCTGCGAGGAGTTGCCGCTGGCGGAGTAGCAGGTGAGATCAGAAGCGGCGGCAACCTGCTTGGCGAGCAGGCCTTGAACCATGGCGGAGGCCATGTTGCCGGCACCGAGGAAGGCAATCTTACTCATCCGTGTGCGGCTTCTTGAGCCCGCGCTTGGCGACGGGATGCATGAGCACGGCCTGGGCGCCACCCCCCGGGGCGATCGTTCATCGTGACCTCTCCGCCGAGATTTCGCAGGGCGTGCCGGGCCACGGTCAGGCCCATGCCGACCCCCACCGTGTTCTTCGAGCTGATTAAGGGTTCGAACATGTGGTCCCGCAGTTCGGGGTCGAGGCCGGTGCCCTTATCCTCGACGGTGATGAGCACGAATTTGCCTTCGTTGGGCCGGTCGACCTCGGCGGTGTTGATCCAGATGGGGCGGGGCTCGCCCGGCCGGCTGTCGTAGCTTTCCCACGCATTCATCAACACCTTGGCCAGAACTTCCTCAAAGATCTCGAAATTACTCTCGACCTCGTAGTCGCCCGGCGGGTTGGTGATCGTGATCGGTGTCTTGACATGATACTCGGTTTCAAACCGTGCCACGCCGCCCTCGATGAGCTGTTGCAGCTTCGCCTTCATGAGCGGCGGCCGGGTCTTCACAACCAGCGAGCTGAGCTGTTTGATGATGGAGACGATCCGCTGCACGGCGTCTTCCACGTGCTGGGCGTTCTTCTTCACCTGCTCCGATTTGTCGTAGTAGGTCTTCACCAAGTCCAAGTAGCCGATGACGACGCCGAGGAGGTTGTTGAGATTGTGGGCGATGCCTTGGGTTACCGCGCCGATGGTCGCGGCGCGGCGCGCCTCGACGAGGCGGCGCTGCAGGTCGACCATCTCGCGGTTGATGGCGACGAAACGGAGCTGCGTCTGCACGCGGGCGAGGGTTTCGTCGAGATCAATAGGCTTCGTGATGTAGTCCACGGCGCCGACGCCGAGGCCCTCGAGCTTGCCCTCCTTCGAGGTGCGCGCGGTGATGAAAATCACCGGGATGGAGCGGGAGTCCTCGTTGGCCTGCAGGCGCTGGCAGACCTCGATGCCATCCATGTCGGGCATCATGACGTTGAGGAGGATAAGGTCCGGCTTTTCGTCGGCGACGGACTTCAACGCCTCCATGCCGTTGTAGGCGGCCGTGATTCGAATGCCTTCGCGTTCCAACTTCCGCCTCAGCAGCTGGACGTTGATCGGCTGGTCATCGACCACCAGAATGTTCGGCACGGCCATCGTCAGTGAGGAAAGGGCTTGGCCGCGCTGTGGCAATCCCGGTTTCTCAGGCCGCACCGCTGAGGCGCTGGGCCTTCACGGTGTTGCTCATGAGCATCGCGACGGTCATCGGACCCACGCCGCCGGGGACCGGCGTGATCTTCCCCGCGATCGGCGAGACGGTTTCGAAGGCCACATCGCCCACGAGGCGATAGCCGGTCTTGCGGGAGGCGTCGGCGATGCGGTTGATGCCGACGTCGATGATGACAGCGCCGGGCTTTACCATGTCGGCGGTGACAAATTCCGGCCGGCCGATGGCGGCGATCAGAACGTCGGCCTGGCGAGTGATGGCGGGAAGGTTGGCGGTGCCCGAGTGGCAGACGGTGACGGTGCCGTTGGCGCCGGCCCTCTTTTGCAGGGCGAGCAAGGCGACAGGTTTTCCGACCAACAGACTGCGGCCGATGACGACGACATGCTTGCCCTTGAGGTCGACGCCGGAGCGCGCGAGCAGGGCCATGATACCGGCGGGGGTGCAGGACACAAAGCCGGTGTCGTCGTCTTGTGCGACTTTGCCAAGATTCATCGTGCCAAGGCCGTCGACGTCCTTGCCCGGGGCGATGCGGCGGAAGATCAGAAGTTCGTCGATCTGCTTTTGCATCGGCGACTGCACGAGAATGCCGTCCACCGTGTGGTCCGCATTCAAATCATCGATGATGCGTTCCAAGTCTGCTTGTCTGATGTCGACCGGCGGAAGAATGATCCGGCTTTCGATGCCGATTTCCGCGGCGGTCTTTTCCTTTTTGCGCACGTAGGAGACCGACGCGGGGTCGTCTCCGACGCGGACCAGGGCGATGCAAGGCTTGCGACCCTTCTGGGCGGCGACTTCGGCCTTGAGTTCGGCGATGATGGGGGCGGAGATTTGGGTTCCGTCGATCAGTTCCATGAAAGGGCAGGCGGGGCGGGGTCTTACTTGAGGCGCAGGCTCTCGACCTTGATGACGATGTTCTTGCCATCAGCCAGGGCACTGGGGACGCCGTAGACCACGACTTCGCGGTCGGCGTATTTTTCAATCTGCTCGGTGAGCAGGAGCTTCGAGATGTCGAGGTAGGCGTAGCGGACACCGGCGGCGTCGTTGATCTGCCAGTCATACTGACGACGTGGCGTGAAGGGGCGGCGGGTCGAGACGAGCTTGCCCTGGAACAGGCGGGGCAGGACGGCACTGCTGGTGCCAGAAACGGCGGGAATATAGGTCGGAGCGGCCGAAGCCGTGGCGCGGGCCGGCGGCCCGGCGGGGGGGCCGGGGACGTCGACCAAGCGGGGTGTGTCCAGAATCGGGGCGGCGGCGGCGGTTGATGCGACCGCGGCGGATCCGCGGATGTAGCCTACGACTTTGCGGTCGAGGGTGATTTGGGTCCACTTGCCGTGCAGGCCGGTAATCTTGGTTGTGTCGCCCTCCTTCATGATCGTGAGGACGCCGGCATTGGCCGAGGGTTGGAGGTGGATGCTGGCGCCGGGCTTCACTTTCAGGCCTTTGTCGATGTCGCCGTTGCGCACATAGCCCTCGAAGGGACCGGCGATTTGCACGGCGGTCCAGCCGGCGGGCGTGGCGGCCATGATTTCGGCCGGGGCGGCCTCCGGCGTCGTGCCGGAGCTGAGCACCTTGAGCACGGCGGCGTCGGCATTGGGCTGGGTATGAACGGCGGTCGGGCCGGCGACCGGCGCAGCCGTGGCAGTGACAGTGGCGGCGACGAAAGCGAGGAGGGGGAGGAGGGAGCGATGCATGGCGGGTGAATTAGCGGTTTTCCGGCGCGGCCCGATGCGGGCGCGGCACCTTGAAGAGAAGAGAGATTTCCTTGGTAGAAAGTTGTTTCATCGCACGCAACGGGATTCCCTTCAGGCGCATCGCCCCAATCTGGTAGCGGCGCAGGCGTTTCACGTCGTGCCGAAGGGCCATGAAGAGCTGGCGAATTTCGCGTTTTTTGCCGTGGTGCATGTGCACGTCGAGGTTGGTCGACGCCTTGGCAGGGGTGGGGTTGACCAAAGCGGCGTGCTCCACCTTGAGGCGCTCGCCCTCGATCGACACGCCCTTGAGCAACTGGCCGAGACGCGCCGCGGGGTAGGGCTGCTTAAGGACGACGTGGTAGCGCTTCACCACGATGCTCGACGGGTGCATCAGCTTGTGGGCGAGGTCACCGTCGGTGGTGAGAATCACGAGGCCCTCGCTGTCCTTGTCGAGCCGGCCGGCGCAAAAAAAGCGGTGCCGGGCGAGTTCGCGCGGGAGCAGGTCGAAGATCGTGGCGGGATTGTGCGGATCCTCGTTGGAGCACACGAGGCCGCGCGGCTTGTGCACGGCGAGCGTGATTCGTGGCTGGGCGGCGTGCACGGGGTTTCCGCGCACGGTGACCTTGTCGGCGGCCGGGTCGATCTTCTGCCCCAATTCGGCCCGTCGGCCGTTGACCCAGACCTCGCCTTCCGTGATCAGCGCCTCGGCCGCGCGCCGCGAGCAGAGGCCGGCGTCGGCGAGGAATTTCTGGAGTCGGATGGACGAATCTTCCGTCATGGTCTGCGGGAGTTGGCGGCAAATCCGTCGCGGGGG
>JAPOIC010000238.1 GCA_029979145.1 Opitutaceae bacterium | reverse complement strand
CCACCATCGCCCAGCGCCTCGACCATGTGATGCATGAAGTCCACCACGAGCTCGCGCTCCTGGATGACCTGCTGTTTCTCCTCCTCCAGCCGCGCGGCTTGCTTCTGCGCGCGATAAAGCGGCAGAAGGAGCGCCAGGACGCCGAAAAAGCCGCCGATCAGTAAGAGGGCCATGGGGAAGCTGGTTTGGCACGCCCCCGGCCGCCGGGCAATGCGTAATGCACGGCATTTCCGCCGTTGTCATGCGTCACTTGTGATCGACGCGGTTCTTCAGGAACGAAAGCACATCCTGAAACTTCGAGCGGTTGTTCTCGTCGACCGAGACCAGACTTTCGTGTGCCTCGAGCACCATGCGCGCGCTTGCCAGTTCATCCTGCTGCTCTTGAGTGAGCGCGCGGTCGCACTTGTCGAAGTTCATCTGAAAATCGCCGGAATCGACGATCATCAGCCGATGCAGACCCAGGTTGCGGACGAGCTCGAGGTTGCGCTGCCCCACCCGCGCCAACACGAGGCGGCCGCGGCCTCCCGTCGCCGCGCGCAGCGCCAGGGCCGCGCCGGCCAGCACGCCGAGAAACGTGCTGTCCATGCTGGTGCAGTGGTGGAAATCGATCACGAACCGTTCCTTGCCCTGCGCAATCATCCCCGTGATGAAGTCGCGCAGGCACCCGCTATTTTGAAAACAGGCGCGGCCGTCGATGCGCACGACCACCGGGTCGGAATACGCATCAACGAGAAATACCGGTTTGTCGTTTTCGACCATGGCGCAACGTCACGCAGGTTTGGCGGAATTGCAAAACAGGGTCACAGTCCGACAATCCGGCACGAAGTCCACTCAGCTCTTCGTGACAATCTGGCGAAGGACGAAGGGCAGAATGCCACCATGCTGGTAGTAATCGACCTCGATCGGGGTATCGATGCGGCAGGAGACGACCACATCCTCGCTGGACCCGTCCGCCCGCGTGATGCGCAACGTCAGATCCTGCTGCGGCTTCACGTCGGGACTGAGGCCGAGCACGTCGTAGGTTTCCGTGCCGTCGAGCTTCAGGGTCTGGGCGGTCACGCCTTCCTTGAACTGGAGCGGGAGCACGCCCATGCCGACGAGGTTGGAGCGGTGGATGCGCTCGAACGACTGCGCCACCACGGCCTTCACACCGAGGAGGCTGGTGCCCTTGGCCGCCCAGTCGCGGGAGGAGCCGGTGCCGTATTCCTGGCCGGCGAGCACCACGAGGGGCACGCCGCGCTCCTTGTAGGTCATCGCGGCGTCGTATATCGACATCTCCTTGCCCTCGGGCTGCAGCTTGGTGAGGCCGCCTTCCTTGGGCGCAACCATGAGGTTCTTGATCCGGACATTGGCAAAGGTGCCGCGGGTCATGATGCGGTCGTTGCCGCGACGCGAACCGTAGGAATTGAAGTCGAGGAACTCCACGCCGTGCTCCGTGAGGAAGCGGCCGGCGGGCGAGTCCTTCTTGATCGCACCCGCGGGTGAGATGTGGTCGGTCGTGACCGAGTCGCCAAAGATGCCCATGGCGCGCGCGCCTTTGATCTCCGTGATGGTGCCCGGCTCGAGCGAGAAGTCGGTGAAGAACGGCGGCTCCTGGATGTAGGTCGACTCGCGGTCCCAGTCGTAGACGTTGCCGGTGGAGGCCGGGATCTCGTTCCACTTCGGGTTCTGCGAGGCAAAGTCGGTGTAAAGCGCCTTGAACACCTCGGGCTTGAGCGCGGCGGCCATCTGGTCGCGGATTTCCTTCAGGCTCGGCCAAAGGTCCTTGAGGTAAACATCCTGGCCGGCCTTGTCCTTCGCGATGGGCTGGGAGCTCAGGTCGATGTCGGCGCGGCCGGCGAGCGCGAAGGCGACGACCAGCGGGGGCGACATCAGGAAGTTTGACTTGATGTTCTGGTGCACGCGCGCCTCGAAGTTGCGATTGCCCGAGAGCACGGAGGCGGCGACGAGGTCGTTCGAGGTCACGGCCTTCTCGATCTCCGGATCCAGCGGACCGGAGTTGCCGATACAGGTCGTGCAGCCGTAGCCGACGGTCTGGAAGCCGAGTTGATCGAGGTAGGGCTGGAGACCGGTCTTCGCGAGGTAGTCGGTGACGACGCGCGAACCGGGAGCCAATGACGACTTCACCAGCGGATTCACCGTCAGGCCGCGCTCGACCGCCTTCTTGGCGAGGAGACCGGCCGCGAGCATGACGCTCGGGTTGGACGTGTTGGTGCAGCTCGTGATCGCTGCGATGAGCACGCTGCCGTGGCCGATCGGCGCGCCGTGCACGGACGCGGCGGGTTTGCCAAGGTCGGCGGCAGTCTTGCCAAAGCCACCGTCAGCAACGGGCTTCGCGAAGGTCGCGGAGAAGGACTCCTTGAGCTTCGGCAGCTCGATGCGATCCTGCGGACGCTTCGGGCCGGCCACGCTCGGAACCACACTCGAGAGGTCGAGCTCCACGTCGACAGAGTAATCGATCTGGCCCTTTTGCGGGATGCCCCACAGACCCTGCGCCTTGTAGTAGGCCTCGTAGAGCGCAACATGCGACTCAGAGCGGCCGGTGCCGCGGAGGTAGAGGGAGGTTTCCTCGTCGATTGGGAAGAAGCCCATTGTCGCGCCGTATTCCGGGGCCATGTTGGCAATGGTGGCGCGGTCGACGAGCGGCAGCGCCTTCGCGCCGGGGCCGTAGAACTCGACGAACTTGCCCACGACCTTCTTCTTGCGAAGCAGCTCCGTAATGGTGAGCGCGAGGTCGGTCGCGGTGACGCCTTCCTGCAGCGCGCCGGTGAGGTGGACGCCCACGACGTCAGGCGTGAGGAAATACACGGGCTGGCCGAGCATGCCGGCCTCGGCCTCGATGCCGCCCACGCCCCACCCCACGACGCCAAGGCCGTTTATCATGGTGGTGTGGGAGTCGGTGCCGACCAGCGTGTCGGGATAGATCGTGCCGTTGCCATCCTTGAGCACGCCTTGAGCAAGATACTCGAGGTTGACCTGGTGGACGATGCCGATGCCCGGGGGCACGACCTTGAAAGTATCGAAGGCCTGCATGCCCCACTTCACGAACTGGTAGCGCTCGCGGTTGCGGGAGAATTCCAGCTCAAGGTTCTTCGCAAACGCCCCGGGGGGCCCGGCGAAGTCGACCTGCACGGAGTGATCGACCACGAGGTCCACCGGGACGAGCGGTTCGATCAGCTTGGGGTCCTGGCCGAGGGTGTCGACGGCGGAACGCATGGCGGCGAGATCGACAAGCAGCGGCACGCCGGTGAAGTCCTGAAGCACGATGCGCGCGACGGTGAAGGGCACTTCCTCCTTGGCCGGCGACTT
>JAPOIC010000121.1 GCA_029979145.1 Opitutaceae bacterium | reverse complement strand
TTTGACCTTCAGTTTTGGCCGTTCGACTCAATCCTTGGCGTCGAGCAGAGCGGCGAGGGCGAGTTCCTGCTGGAGAAGCTTCTTTTCCATGCGCAGGTCCGTGTTCTCCGCAACCAACTCGGGTTGGGTCGTGGCGACCGGGCGCTCCAGGCGTCCAAAGTGGACGTAGCTGCAGCCGGTCAGGCCGGCAAAGACGGGCAGGAAAAGGGCGAAAAGAGAATATCGAGCGGTCGGCCGCATAGCGGCCTGATGCAGGAAGAATTCCCTAGGCTTGGCAATCCTTCGGCTTGGATATGTCAGGGGATGACCAGTTCCATGCCGGGCCGGAGGGCGCGCTCGTTGGGCAGGCGGTCGCGATTGGCCTCGAAAATCTCCGCCCACCGCACGGGGCTGCCGTAGTAGCGCAACGCGAGGGCCGAAAGGGTGTCGCCGGGAGCCACGACGTGCCGGCGTGGGGCCGCGGCGGGTGCGGCTGCGGGCGCGGGTGGGGGCGTGGTTTGCTGAATGGCCGCGGCGGTCGTGCTACCCGGTCGCGTGGGGGTGGCGAAACTGGACGCGGGGGACGGGGTAATGACGGCGAGGCGTGTGCGCAGGGCATCGTTTTCCCGGCGGGAAAGGTTCAACTGATCGATGCTCACGCGCAGTTGCTGGCGTAAGGAATCGACGTCGGCGGCGTCGCCGGTGGGAGCGGGCGTGGATCGGGCCTCGGCCAGGGCCGCGCGGGTTTTTTGCAGCTCGGCGGTAAGGGCGGCCACGCGGGAGGCAGCCGTGGGATCTGCCGCCGGGGCCGGGGTGGCGGAGGCGAGTTCGGACTCCAACGTGGTGATCTGATCGGCTTGGGCAGTGGAAGCGGCGCGCAGCGCATCGGCTTCCTCCTGCAACTGCGTGTAACTGCGTCGCACGGTATCGAGCTCGGCCTGAAGCGTGGCGACGGACTCGGCCTCGGATTGCGCCCCGGCCGCGGAGGCTTGGGCGCCGGCCAGCTTTTCCTGCAATGTGGCGACTTCGGTGGCGCGCTGGCTGGCGGCGGATTTCAACCGTTCGTTTTCATCATGCAGCAAGGTGTAGCTGCGCAGGGCCGTGCTGAGCTTGGCCCTGAGGTCGGCGGTGACGGAGTCGTCGCCCGCCGGGGCGGCGGGCACGGCGACGAGCTGGGCCTCGGTATCGGAGAGGCGGGCTTGCAGACCGGTCAATTCGGTGGCGAGCGCGGCGGTGCGGTCCTCGGCGTCGCGTTGCGCGGCGGTGGCGCGATCCAGGTTGGCTTGAAGGTCGGCGACCTGTTCGGTCAAGGCGTCAGCCTTGGCGGCCGCGGCTTGCGCCTCGGACAGGTTCGTCTTGGTGGCGGCCAGTTCGCGCGTGAGGGCGTCGAATTGGGTGGAGTCAGCCGGAGCCGGCGTGGCGTTCGCCGCCGCGGCGAGTTGCTCGTTCTGGCTCTGGGCGCGAACCAGCTGGACCCGCGCGGCGCCGAGATCGGCAGAGAGGGTGGCCAGCTGACGGTTCGCTTCGTCGGTGGCCTTGTTGGCGGTTTCAACCTGCTGACGCAGGTCGGCGGCCTCGGCGCGGAGCGCTGCCACTTGCGCGGTCGCAGCGGAGGCATCGCTGGCGGAGCTGCCGGCGTCGGCGAGCGCGGCTTGGAGCGTCTTGATCTGGTCGGTGTGGCGATCAAGGTCGGCCTGCTTGCCGTCGATCTCGCCGCGCAGCGTGGTAAGGCGCATTTGCTGTTGTTCGATCAGGTTCTGTTGCTGCGCGAGCTGGGCGGACGCTACGTCGGCCTCTTGGCGCGTCGCGGCTTGCGCGGCTGTGGCGTCGGCCAGACGGGATTCGGCGGCGGCGAGCTTTTCGCGGGTTTCCTCCAGCGAGCGGCCGCGCAGGACGGCGGCGTCTTCCATTTCCTGGTTGCGCGAGCCGAGATCCGTGGCGGTGCGGCGCAGCGTGGTGATCTCGGTGGAAAGTTGCTGCACTTGGGCGGCGGCTTCGTCGCGGGTGCGACGGGCCTCGGTGAGCGCCGTGCGCAGTTCGTCGGCTTCCTTCCACGCGAGCGCCAGTTCGTTGCTCAGGTCCTTTTGGGCGTCGGTGGCGGTGGCGACCGTCGCGGGGGCGGGGGCGGGTTTGTCCTGCGTTGCGCGCAACGCGGCAAGCCGGCGACGTCCTTCGGCCAGCTGCGGGGAGGACATTTCCTCGGTGAGGTTTTGCAGGGCCTTGCCCGTGGTGCCGTTTTCCGCGGCGAGAGTGAGCCAGACGAAGGCTTCGGGCCAGTCGGCGGGCACATCCTGCCCGGCGAGATAGGTGAGACCGAGGTTGTATTGCGCGATGGAGTTGCCCTTCTCGGCCTTGGCGCGCAGCGAGGCCAGTTCCGGGGGCTCGGCCAGCAAGTTTAGCGGGGCGGACAGACCGGCGAGCAGGAGGAGCAAGGGCGCAAGGCGTCTTGGCATGATGGCGAAGGGTGCAGGGTTTTGCGACGGGACTCAACCCGAACTACTGCCCAGAAGGTAATTCACGGGCCTTTGACCCGGGATGAATCAGGCCCCGCCGCGCGCGCGACCGCGGCGGTCAAAGATAATCGCGCGGGACGACGTCGTGCCTTGGTCCAAGGCGAGGATGAGGGGGCCGTTCATCGCGTCCAGCCTGTTGCCCGGCCGGGCGCGGGGCAAGCGCCGCGAATGGTCTCGATTCCCCGCCGGCCCCGCGCACACTGGCGGCCGTGAATCGCCTGCCTTCGCGCCTGACCTGCTGTTCGTTGCTGGCCGTGCTGTTGCTCGGCGGATGCGTGACGACGGATCCGCGTGCGGCCCTGCTGAAACCGGCGGCGGAACTGCGGGTGAACGCGCGCGGTGAGATCGCCGGCACCGGATTTGATGCCTCGGATCTCGTGGTGGCATGCAGCAACATCCAGCAAGGCGTCGGACTGGTGCCGGACATCGCCTACCGCGGCCGGCTCGTGCGCATTGCGGTCGAGGCCGTGAGCAACGACACGCCGTTTGCGCTGCCGATGGACGGCTTCGACGCCGCGCTGCGCGGGCAGCTGGATTATCGGGCCGGTCCCGCGTGGAAGTTTGAACGAGCGAAGGCGGCCGAGCCGGATTATTTTCTGGCCGGGCGGCTGCAGCACTTGCGACCGGTAGGCTCGAGCAACCACGTGACTTTGCTTTACACCTTTCGACTGGTGGACGCCCGCAACACCGAGATCGTGATGCAAGGCACGGCGGAATTGAAAAATCGCGCGCTGCCGCCGCCGACCTCGTGAGCCGTCGCGCGTGGCCGCGGTCGGACCGAACATGAAACGAATCCTGCTTTTGTCCGCGGTCGCGCTGCTCGGCTTGGCCGGTTGCACCACGCCGCCCGCCGAACCCGTTGCGGAGGCCGCCGGAGCGGAGGTGACGGACGAACGCTTGGTGCCGCTCGACCCGCGGGCGGCGGAGGCCGTGACCGGCACGGGCTTTTTCACGCGCCAGACCGCAGCCGGCCTGCTTGAGTTGGCGGTAAACCTGTCGAACCGCACGGATGCGCCGGTCCAGCTCAAGGTGAACTGTGTCTTCAAGGACGTGCAGGGATTCACGCTGAAAGATGAAACGCCGTTTCGCGCCATTGAGATCGCCGCGGGGGCGACGGAGACGATCCGCTTCACCGCGACGAATCCCGCGGCGAAGCGTTACGCGGTGCGCGTGCGCACCGCGCGTTGATCACGGGTTTTCGTTGGCGGCGGGCGCCGGTTTGGTGGGCGCGAAGGTGACGTCGGCCGTGGCCTCGTCCATTTCGCGCTTCGCCTTGGCCAAGGCTTCGCGATCGGCGGCGTCATCGCTCACCTCGGCGCGGCCCCGGGAAAAATCGATGGTCTTGCCGTCCTCAATCGCGACGACCGCGGGCGGCGTCGTGGCGCCAGGCCCACGCCAAGGCGATGCCGGCGACGACGGCGAGCATGAACCAGATCCAGCGGCGGGAGCTTTTGACCGGGGCGCTCATTGCAGGCTGTCCCAGCTCTTCGCGAGGAAGATGTGGCCCTTGAGGCCGTCGACCAGCGCGGCGTGCTCCGCGAGCGGTTCGGCGGTATGCTCGTCGAGCTTGATGCCGATGAAGCAGACTTCGGAGTCGCCCGAATGCTTGATGATGACGTCGTGCAGCGGCGCGGACGAGACGATGACCTCGGGCTCGGCGTCGATGCGCGCCTCGCGGGCGAACTTGGCGACGGATTCAACGGTCTCCTCGTGACGGTCCGCCGAGCCGACCACGCGCATGATGCGCACGGTGTGGTTGCGCCAGCGCGGGTTGTTGCCGAGCAGGTGCGCGAGGGTGAGCATGAAGCTGCCGTTGGCGCGGGCGCGCCACCAGACGTCGATCCGCGGATTGAGCTGCGTGGCCGGACGCTCCGCCTCGGCGTAGACGAGGAGGTTGCGCTTCAGCTGGAGGATGCGGCCCACGGCGGAGGTGAACTCCGCGCGCTTGGTCACGTCCTCGCTCCAGCCGATGAGCACCGTATTGGGTTCGAGTGCGCCGACGCCGGACACCTGCAGCAAGGTGGAAACGCCGTGCTCGAAGTCGTCGGCGAGAACGGTCTTTGCAACCGCCGAGAGGCGGTTCTCGCGAATGAAGTCCTCCATGTTTTCGTCGAGTTTGTCCTGCAACGTTAGGAGCTTGGACCAGTCGCCGGTGACGATGTGGGCGAGGAAGAGCAGACCGCGGCGGGCCTCAAAACCGTGGGCGAAGGAGACGAGGGCTTGGCGCGTGGCGGGGTTGCCGACGAGCACGAGGATGACCGGGCGCCAGTTGCGGCGGTGGCGGCGCGACTGCGCGAGCTTGAGCAGGCCGAGGCGGGCGACGGCGAACCAGATGCCGCTCCACTCGTCGCCCCACGCCGTCTGGTATTGGCGGTGCTTGAGGTAGGTGAAGAGGCCGGCGATCACCACGGCGGACGCGATCGTCGCGAGCGGGTTGAGCACCAGCATCACCATGAAGCAACCCGCGGCGCCCGCGAGTGACAGCGCCCAGTGCGCGCGGAAAGTCGGGCGGTAGCTGGGATTTGCCGCGAGCGCGCTGAGGCCCGCGGCAAGATTCACCGTGCCGTAGGAGGCGAGGAAGAACATCGTGATGACCGGGGCGATCACATCGAGGCCGCCCGCGAGCAGGCAGACGGCGGCGAGGCCGAACGAAAGCACCAGGGCCATGCGCGGCTCATTGGTTGGGCCGTGGCCGCGGGCGAGGAAGCGCGGCACCACGCGATCCTGCGCCAGCGCCTGCAGGGTGCGCGGCGCGGCCAGCAGGCTGGCGAGCGCGGACGACAGGGTCGCCGCCCACAGGCCGGCGAAAATCAACGGGCCTACGAACGCGATGCGCTGCATCACGAGTTTGTTGTCCAGCAACTCCTCGCGCGACGCGTTGAGCGCGAGCCAGACCATGATGCCGACGTAGATGAAGAAGGTGATGCCGATGGCCGTCAGCGTGCCGCGCGGAATGCTCTTTGCCGGTTCCTTCAGGTCGCCCGACATGCTGACGCCGGACATGATGCCGGTGACGGCCGGGAAGAAGATCGCGAAGACGGTCCAGAAGGTCTGGCCGTTTTCATAGGCCGGCGTCCAGTTGGCGGCGAAGCCGCCGGCGGTGGGTGTCCACCCGCCGAAGAACGAAACCAGCGACAGGCCGAGCGCGGCCATGATGAGGTATTGGGTCTTGATGGCGATGTCGGCGCCGACCCAGGCGATGACGAACAACGCTGCGAGCACCCCACCCGAGACCATCCGGTCGGCGACCGCGGGGAACAGGAAGTGCAGCGACTCGGTAAAGCCGATAATGTAGAACGCGACCGACACGGCCTGCGCGAGAAAGAGCGGCACGCCCACGGCGCCGCCGACTTCCAAGCCGAGGCTGCGCGAGATGAGGAAATACACGCCGCCGCCGCCGACCTTGAGGTTGGTGGCGATGGACGAGAGCGAGAGCCCCGTCAGCAGCGTGATGAGGTTTGCGACGAGGAGAATTTGCAGACTCTCCTTCAGGCCGGCATTGCCCACGACCCAGCCCGTGCGGAGAAACATGATCACGCCGAGGATCGTCAGCAGGTTCGGCGTGAACACGCCGCCGAAGGTCCCGAATTTCACGGGCTCGGCGGGGGCGGGGGGAGACTTTTGCATGGGCGAAGGAAACCGGCGCGACGCGGCGCCCGGTCAGGCGCGGGGCGCGGGCGGCTCGCCGCCCTCCGTCCGCACGACGAGCGTGCCGGAGCGCACGTGGAGGTCGCGCTGCGGGAACGGGATCTCGACGCCAACCTCGCGGAACTTGCGGTCGATCGCGAAATTCAGGTCGCTGCGGAACCGGCGCGGGGAGCGCACCATTTCCTGGGT
>JAPOIC010000053.1 GCA_029979145.1 Opitutaceae bacterium | reverse complement strand
AGCATGGGCAGCCAGGTGACGTCGGCGGTCTTGCCGGCATCTGTCTCGGCATCGCGCAAGGAGACCTGGCTCAGACCGGCGGCGCGCGCTTGGTCCTGCAGGGTCGTCACCAAACGCTCATCTGAGCAAGGACCCGCGATGGCGAGGGCCGGGGCTTCGGCGTGGTTTTTCCGGAAGGCAGCTCAACCAGCAATCAGCTCCGTCAGGCCCTTCTTGTCGTGCAGGCGGCTGAGAAAAAGCAGGAAAGGACGCGCCGCGAGGGCGGGGTAGCGCGCAACAAAGGCGGCGCGATGCGCGGCATCGTCCGGCGGTGTGGCCGTGCCGTAGGCGACGACCTGTTCGCGCGCGGCGTAGGGCCAGAAGGTGTGGGCGGCGAGGCGGCGTTCTTCTTTGCAGGTGAAACAGACCGCGGCGGCGTCGCGGATGACCCGGCGTTCGCGCCACCACCAATAGAGTTGTTTTTTGAAATGCTTGCCCGGGTAGGCGCGGGCAAACCACGGGTCGAGCATGCCGTGCGGAAACACGAGATAAGGGGTGCGAGTGCCGCGCAACGCCGAGCGCACCGCCCAGCCCGCCTGCCACAGGCCTTGGACCAAAACCGCGTCGAATCGCCCATGATCCCGGCGCAGCCACGTGCCCAGCGTGGCGGCATCGATCCCACCCAGCAGATGAAACGGCCCGTCGATCGGCGCCCGGGTGCCGACCGGATCTGCCGTGGCGACTTCGACACGATGTCCCATCGCCCGCAGCGCTGCGGTGGACTGCACAATGGACTCCGAGGGCCCACCGGCCTCGCGGCGCAGGGTGTAGACCACGCGCAGCAGTTTGAGGGGACGATCGGAGTCGGACATGGCGGACGGCGAGGAGAGGTGGTGACAGGTTCTGGCCGGGGAGTGAAGTGCATAGACCCGCTCGCCACAACCCCGCGCACGGAGGCTCGATCGTGTCATACGTCGCCCTCGTCCGCATCACTCTTGCTTCGCTCCGGACGTTCCCTTAGCCGGAGAACATGCCCCCCAAAGCTCCTGCCGTGATTGACTGGTATCGTTCGCCGTTGCCGCCGGCGTTGTTCAAGCAGTTGCACGAGCGCAGCGATTTTCAGGCCTGGCTCCAGACGGGCGGCTACCTCGGCATCATGGCGGCGACCGGTGCGCTCACGGTTTGGTCGTGGCTGCACTGGTCGTGGTGGGCGACCGGCCCGCTGCTGTTCCTGCACGGCATGGTGATGTCGTTTCTGCCGAATGGCATTCACGAACTCGGGCACAACACGGTGTTTCGGACGAAGGCGCTCAACAAATTCTTCCTGCCCGTCCTCGCGTTTCTCGGCTGGCATCAGTTCATCTTTTTCGACGCGAGCCACCAGCGCCACCACCGTTACACGCTGCACCCTCCGGATGACATGGAAGTGGTGTTGCCGGTGAAACTCATGTGGCGGCATTTTTGGCAGCAGGGCATCGTGAATTTCCCCGCGCTCAAGTGGTGGCTGCGCATGCATGTGCGCTATGCGCGGGGCAAGTTTGAAGGAGAGTGGGAGTTGCACTGTCTGCCCGAGGAAGATCGGGAGTTGCGCCGCGAAGTGATCAACTGGTCCCGCTTGGTGCTGATCGGACATGCCGCGACCCTTGCCGTGTCGATCCTTAGTGGGTGGTGGATGGTCGGTGTCGTCATCTCCGGCGGCGGTTGGATCGGCCACTGGCTGTTCTGGCTCTGCAACAACGCGCAGCACACCGGCCTGACCGACAACGTCCCGGACTTCCGGCTCTGCTGCCGCACGATCTACCTCAATCCCGTGGTCAGCTTCCTCTACTGGCGCATGAACTACCACACGGAGCACCACATGTACGCCGCCGTGCCGTGCTACAACTTGAAGCGGTTGCATGAGGCGATCGTGCACGACATGCCGCCGTGTCCGCGGGGGCTTGTCGCCACGTGGAAACACATCGACGGCGTCCTGCGGCGGCAAAAGGTGGAGCCTGATTACTCCTACGTGGCCCCGCTGCCTTCGAGTGCCGCCCCGGCACCCAAGTCGGCCGTCGCCTGACCCGGGCAGGCCCGGAAAAGGCGCTTGCGTCGGGTGGTCCGTCGCGAGGACACTGCAGCCTGACCACCACCTGACCTACCCAGCAACCTAGCGCGGGCCGCGCGCCCGCTTCGCCGCAATGGACGACCAAGACACCAAGGAGAATCCGTCTTCGGATTTCAACAAGCTCGACCTCACGCAGCTCCAAGGCTTCAGCTTTGGCACGCAATGGACCCAGGACAAATCGTCCCCGGGAGAACGGCGTGAAGGCGGTGAACGCCCGCGTCGTGAAGAACGACGCGACGGCCCCGGCGGCCCCAAGCGGGATCGCCGCGGCTTCCGCAAACCGGCCCCGGCTCCGGGCGCGGCGGGCGAGGAAGAGCGCGAGATGCGCCCGCGTGGTCCCGGTCGCGACGGCCCCCGTGGCCCGCGCCGCGATTTCCGCGGTGGTCCCCGCGGCGACAACCGCGGCGATCCGCGTGGCGAAGGCCGTCCGTCCTTCCAAGACCGCGCGCCTTACGACAGCCCGCACTTTGCCGCCATCTTCTATCCGGAGGACACGAGCTTCAACGCGCTGGCGAAGACCATCCGCAGTTCCTACCGCACGATCGAGTTGTTTGAAATCGCCCGCACGGTCGTGGCGAAAAACGACCGCTTCATCGTCGTCCTGGCCCGCAGGCCCGGGGCCGAGGGTGCGGCGCGCCAGCCGATCTACCTTTCGCTCCCCGACGGTATGCCGTTCGAGAGTGAAGACGCCGTGATCAACCACGTCGTCGCCCAGCATATCGGCCAGTTCTTCGACACCGCGGAGGTGGAGGTCGAGGCCCCGAAGGGCAATTTCCAGGTGATCAACAAGTGCGGCGTGACCGGCGAGCTGCTCGGCCCGCCGAATTATCACCGCTACAGCCAAATTGTGCAGCAGCACTTCGACGCCAAGATCCAACGCATGTCGGAGGAGGCGTTCCGTGGCCGTATCGAGTCGGTGCGCGAGCCCGAGGCCGTGGCCCAGTGGCTGGAAAAGATGAAGAAGGTCACGCGCTACACGTGGAAGTCCGCCACGCCCGCCGCTCCGGCGCCCGCGCCGGCTGCCCCGGTGGAAGCCGCGGCCCCCGCCGAAGGCGAAGCGCCGGCCGAGACTCCGGCCGAAACCGCTGCGCCCGCAGAACCGTCGGAACCGGTCGTCGCCTTCGACAACCTTGAGGACGCGCGGGTGCACCTGCTGACCCACGCCCGGGAGAAACTCTACAAGACCGTCGACAGCGCCCGTTTCCACGGTCGCCTGATCGACACGATGCCGGCCGGCGAAATTCGCCGCGCGGTCGAGGGCGCCTTGGAGCGCCAGCGCCGTTTCCCGCTCGACACGGCCAACGGCCTGCGCGGCCGGCTGCGCCGCGAGCATTTCACCATCTTCAAGAAAGGCTCGAAGGGCATTTCCTATGTCTGCGCCGTGAAGCGAAAATTCCGCACGCCCGGCCAGACTTTCGCCGAAAGCATCGACGCGCTGATCACGTTTATCGAGACGCACCCGATGGTGAAGGTGAGCGAGCTGCCGGCTAGGTCCCTGCAAGTAGTTTTGCCCGCCGCCCCGGCCGCACCCGCTGAGGGTGAAGCCCCGGCGCCCTCGCCGGAAATTCCGGTCGAGGTCCGCGAAAAACTTGGCCGCATGCAGGGCGACCTGCGCTGGCTCGTGATGGAGGGTTATGTGACCGAATTCATCGACGGCCGCCTCTTTGCCGCGCCGCCGATGCCCGAGTCTCGCAAACGCGATTCCGATCAAGACGAGCACGACCCGGAGAACTATCCGGACGCGCCCGCCGAAGAGACTGCCACCGCGCCCGCGGCTGCGGTTGACGAAGCTGCGGCGGTGGAAACGCCGACGGAAGCTCCGACGGCCGAAGCGGAATCCCCGGACGACGAGGCCAAGCGCCAAGCCGCCGAGGACGACGCGGTGCCGCACACGGACTGATCGACCGCCGCATGGCCCGGACGCCTGCCGAAGCCGGCGCTTATCTGCTTGAGCATATTCCCATCGCCGCGGCGATGGGGGTTCAGGTCAAGGCGTGCGGAGCGACGGAGGTCATCCTGACGGCACCCCTGGCGGCCAACGTGAATCATCGCGCCACGGTGTTCGGCGGCAGCGCGTCTGCCGTCGCCATTCTCGCGGCGTGGACGTGGCTGCACTTCGCGCTGCGCGATGCCGGGCTGGAGTGCCGCGTCGTGATCCAGCGCAACACCATGGACTATTTGCTGCCGATCGACGGCGACTTCACTGCGCATTGCCCGGGGCTGCCGCCGGCTGATTTCGACAAGCTTGTCCGGACGCTGCGCCGTCATGGCAAGGCGCGGACCGCGCTTGGCGCCGAGCTGCACTTGGACGGCCGCACGGTGGCGACCTTTGGCGGCGATTACGTTGCGGTTATCCTGCCGGCGTAGCGGAATCGCGCAGCCGGATGGTGTGGCACTCGTCCGGCGTGATGCCGAAGTCGAGGTGGAGCGCGCCAGCCGGGATCCAGTCGCCGATCTTTTCCGGCCACTCGATGGCCAGGCACCACGGTGAAACCAGGAAGTCCTCCAAGAGCAGGTCCTCGACCTCACGCGATGATTCGATGCGGTAGGCGTCGAGGTGCACCAAGGTGCGGTCTCCGCGATGAATGCTGTAGATCGCAAAAGTGGGGCTGGTGACGGGCGCGGTGATGCCCAATCCGCGGGCGAGGCCGCGGACAAATGTCGTCTTCCCCGCGCCGAGATCGCCGTGGAGCGCGAGCACCGTGTCGGCCGGCAGGGCGGCGGCAAGCCGCTGGCCGATGGCCTCGCTGGCCTCGGCGGAGGCGGTGGTCAGCCCGGTCGCCAGCTCAGTGAAGATGCTCGAAGCCATGGTAGCACTCCAAACGGAGCGAGTTTTCGTCGTGACTGCCGGCGCGCTCGAAACGGCCCAAACGAGTGAGACGGGAGCGGGGGAAAGCAGAGCGCCAGCGGCGGATGAAAGCCTTGGTGTCGGTCCGCGCGGCGAGGGTGAACAGGAGTTCGTAATCTTCGCCGTCAGTGAGCGCGGCGGCCACGTCGACGCCGCGCCGACACGGCAACTGGTCGGCGGAGATCGCCGGAAAGAGCCCGGCCGGCGTGAGTGACTTGAGGTCCTTGGCCAGGCCATCGCTGACATCCATCATCGAACGCACGGCAGTCTGACGGGCCAGCCAAGCGCCTTCGGCCAAGCGTGGTGTGAACCGGTGGTGATGTCCGCTGGTCAGGCTGCCGCCGAGCACGCCGGTCACGAAGATGTGGTCGTGCAGGCTCGCGCCCGTGCGGGTGAGCACCCGCTTGCCGGTGGGTTCGCCGAGCAGTGTGAGGGTTGCGTTGATGCCCGGTCCCTCGGCAATGTCACCGCCGATGATCGGGACTTGATGGCGCCGCGCCACGGCCGCGAGGCCGCGGTAAAATTCCTGCAGCCAGTCGCGGCGGGTGCGCGGGTCGAGCGCGAGCGCGATGACCGCGCCGGTGGGTCGACCGCCCATGGCGGCGAGATCGCTGAGGTTGCGCTTGAGGAGCTTGGCCCCAGCGTCGCAGGCGCTGACCTTGTCGTCGAAATGCCGGCCGTAGATCACGGGATCGACCGTGACCAAGCGCGCGCCTGTCCGGAGCACGGCGCAGTCGTCGCCCATGCCGGACGGCGCGGTCGGTGCGGTGTCGCCCAGCCAGCGGCGGATGGCGCTGAGCAGGGTGGTCTCACCCCAGGCGGCGACAGAGTCGGCGGACTTGCGGGTGAACGGGTGCATACTCAGAAGTTCACGCCCGCAAGGATCAGCGCGATGGTGTTCAGGTTGAACAATGCGTGGCCGATCATGGGCACTGCGATCGAGCCAGTGCGTTCGTAGGCGAGCGAGAAAATGACGCCGAGTGCCGCGAGCGGGGCGAAGCTGGCGAGGTTGCCGTGAAGACTCGCAAAGAGGAGCGAAGGCAACAACAGCGCGGCCCAGCGCGGGAGGCGGGTGCGCAGGTAGCGGAACATGCCGGCGCGAAAGATGAGTTCCTCGGTCACCGGCGCCACGACCACCGCGAGCGCAATCATGCTGCCAAGGAGAAGAGGAGACTTCGTGCCCGCGAAAATACCCACGAGGTCCTGCGGGACGAGCTCGACCCCAACCACGTCCATCAAGGCCTGCCAGGCGAACCCGATGCCACCGAGCACCGGCAGCGCGATCAGGAAAGTGGCGGCGCCGCGCGCCAGCAGCGCCAGCGCCGGGCTAGCTGAGAAGATCGCCGCAAGACGCTGGCGCATGAAGCCGAAGAATCCGAGCACACCGACCAGCATGCCGAGGTGGAAGGAGCCACCGTGCACGACGATCGAGAGTGCGACGCTGGCGTCAGACGGGGACAAAAACGTTACGGACAGGCCTTGGCCGAGCACACCGCCCGCAAGGACGCAGAAGCAGAAGAGAAAGAAATCGGTGACTTTGAGGGTCCAAGCCGGCATGGCGGCGGCGCGTTCACGGGCGGCGGTGCGAGGCGTCGAGGCGAGGACATGGCGCCAGAGCAGGATGCAACCGGCGAAAAGCAGGCCCAGTTCGATGGCGACGGCGGTCAGGACGGCGGGAGGCATTCCGGCCAGTGCGGCGGAAAATCGCCCTTGGCGCAACGCCAAGGATGATGAGCGGTATCGTGGGGAAATCGATTCGCCCGTTAGAGTGCACCCGGAGCGGCGCGCTGGGACAGCGCGCCCTACCTTAGCCACTGGTAGGGCGGCCTGTCCCAGACGTCCGGCCTCAGACGAGGATGCGCTGGCCGTCGAAAACGACCCGGCCACCGACGATCGTGGTCTTCACGCGGCCGCGCAGCTTCTGCCCGTGCCAGGGCGAGTTGGCGGATTTGCTGAAGCCGGCGCCGGCGTCGTAGGTCCAAGTCTCGTTGGGGTCGAAGAGGCAGATGTCGCCCGCGGCCTCGGCGGCGAGGGTGCCGGCGGGCAGCTTGAACAGGCTGGCGGGGCGGCGGGTCATGAGGTCGATGACACGCGGGAGTTTAAGCTTCGCCTCACGCACGAGCACGTCGAGCGTGACGGGCAGGGCGGTCTCGAGGCCGAGGATGCCGTTGGGGGCAAAGTCGAATTCCTTGTCCTTCTCGTAATTCGTGTGCGGCGCGTGGTCGGTGGCGACGATGTCGATGGTGCCGTCCTTGATGCCGTTGATGATCGCCTGCCGGTCCTCCTCGGTGCGCAGCGGCGGGTTCATTTTGAAATGCGTGTCGTAGGTGCCGAGCGCCTCGTCGGTGAGCGCGAGGTGGTGCGGCGTGGCTTCGGCGGTGACGTTGATGCCGCGGGCCTTGGCGCGGCGCAGGATCTCGACCGCGTTCTTGGACGAGATGTGCTGCATGTGGATATGCGCGCCGGTGTAGGTCGAGAGGATGACGTTGCGCGAGACGATGATGTCCTCCGCCGCGTTGGGCCAGCCGCGCAGGCCGAGGCGGGTGGAGACCGCGCCCTCGTTCATGACCGCGCCGACGGTCATGGAGTGATCCTGACAGTGGTCCATCAGGGGCAGATCGAACATCTTGGCGTATTCGCAGGCGCGGCGCATGAGCTCGTTGCTCTGCACGCAGTCGCCGTCGTCGGTGATGGCCACGACGCCGGCGCGGGCGAGCGAGCCGATGGGGGCGAGGGCCTCACCCTTCATGTCGACGGTGATGCAGCCGGTCGGGTAGACGTGCACGATCGCGTCGCGCTTGATCGCGTCGTTGATGAACTGGATCGTGCCCGAGTTGCTGGCCGGCGGCGTGGTGTTGGGCATGCACACGACGGTCGTGAAACCGCCGGCGGCGGCGGCGCGGGTGCCGGTGGCGATGGTTTCCTTGTGCGTCTGGCCGGGCTCGCGGAAGTGCACGTGCACGTCGACCAGACCAGGGCAGGCGACGAGACCGGAGGCGTCGATGACCTTGGCGCGCTTGCGCTCGGCGGGCGAGAGAGACGCGGCGATCCGGCCATTCTTCACGAACAGGTCGCCGACGGCGTCACGTTTGGTGGCGGGGTCGATGACGCGGGCGTTTTTGATCCAGAGGGAAGGCATGGGGCGAAAATCGAAGTATCAGGTTTCAAGTAGCAAGGAGCAGGGAAGAGCGCGCGGCGCGCCGGGGAAAGGAGCGGTGTGCGGCTTCATCTTCAGTGCGGTGGTTTGATTTAGTTGCTCCTTGCTCACTTGCATCTTGTCACTTCCGCGGCGGTTCATTCCGCCGCGGTCACGTATTCGGGCTGGCCGCCGCTGCACAGGTAAAGGACGGCCATGCGCACTGCGATGCCATTGGTGACCTGCTCGAGGATCACGCTGCGCTCGCCGTCGGCGAGGTCGCTGTCGATTTCCACGCCGCGGTTGATCGGGCCGGGGTGCATGATGATGGCCTGCGGGTTGAGCCAGGAGGCGCGGGTCTTGTTTAGCCCGAACATGGAGGTGTATTCGCCGAGCGAGGGAAACATGCCCTTGGACTGCCGCTCGTGCTGGATGCGGAGAAGCATGACCACCTCGGCGTCGGCCAGGGCGCTGCGCAGGTCGTGCGAGACCTTCACGCCGAGTTCGGCAAACCAATGGGGCACGAGGGTGGAGGGGCCGACCACGGTGACGTCTGCGCCGAACTTGGTCAGCGCGTGGATATTGGATCGGGCCACGCGGCTGAAAAGGATGTCGCCGAGGATCACGACGCGGCGGCCTTGGAGCGAACCGAGGCGCTCGCGCATGGTGAAGGTGTCGAGGAGGCCCTGCGTCGGGTGCTCGTGCGCGCCGTCGCCGGCATTGATCACCGGGATGTCGAGAATCTTGGACAGGTAGAGCGGCGATCCGGCCGCTGCGTGGCGGATCACGATCATGTCTGCCTGCAGGGCCTGGATATTCTCCGCGGTGTCGCGGAGGGTTTCGCCCTTGGTGGTCGACGAGCTGTTGCCGTCGAGCGAGATGACGTCGGCGCTGAGGCGCTTCGCAGCCATGTCGAAGGCCATGCGCGTGCGGGTGCTGGGCTCGAGGAAGAGGTTGACGATGGTCTTGCCGCGCAGCGCTGGCACCTTCTTCACGCTGCGCTTGAGCGTGCGCTTGAAGGCCGCCGCGGTGGCGTGAATCTGGTCGATCTCGGCGAGGGAAAGTTCCTCGAGGGTCAGGAGGTGGCGGCGCGTCCAGGGCATCGGGAAAAGGTCAGCGTTTGGCTTGGGGGTGGACTTTGACGTAGTCGGCGGCGGGGTCGTCGGCATCGAGGTGAACCACGACTTTTTCGGCGGCCCCGGCGTCGAGTGCGAGTCCGGTGTAGTCGGCGGCGACGGGCAGCATGCGGCCGCCGCGGTCGACGAGGACGGCAAGCTCCACCTTGGTCGGCCGGCCATGATCGAAGAGCTCGTCCAACGCGGCTTTGACGGTGCGGCCGGAGAACAGGACATCGTCGACGAGAATGACGGTGGAGCCGTGGACGTCGGCGGGGATCACGGTGGGCACGAATTCCTTGGGGATCGGATTGCGGCCGATGTCGTCGCGGTGAAAGGAAATGTCGATCGTGCCGACCTGCGTGACACCGAGGGCGTGCGCAAGCCGGCGGGCGAGGACGATGCCGCCATTGGCGATGCCCAGCAGGATCAGCCCGGAACGGTCGGCGTGGCGTTGGGCAATGGCCTCGGAGAGCCGCGTGACGGCGGCATGGATGGGGTCGGGTACGAGGGTTTGGGTTTTGGCCACGACCCTTGGTTTTGGGCACCGGGGCCGGACCGGTAAAGCGGAAATCCGGCGCGGGCAGGAAAAAGCCGCCGGTGTCCACTCACCGGCGGCTACTTAAACCTGCGTCCCGGGGTGTAGGCCGACCAAAACCGGGCACGCGGCGGCAATTTACCGGAATCAGGCCCGGCCGGCCATCCGCATGCATGCGTATGGGTTATCAGGCCTTGAGCCAGTCGGCCAACTCGGCGTCCGTCGCGAGGTTGCGACCGAACTGATAGTCATAGGCCAGCAGGCTGGCGTAGCGCACGTCGGCGAAGCGCCGGCAGTGCAGGAGGACCTTGGCTTTTTGCCCCGGGGCGCGCACGAGGCGGCCGAGGGCTTGGTTCACCTTTTGCAGGCCGGGGATTTGGTAGACGCGACGAAACGCCGCCTCGCGTCCCCGCGGTTCCAGCTCCGTCATGCGCGCGCGCTGCACGGCGTTGACCTCCGGCAGAGCGGGACCGACGACCATGGCGTGGCTGATGCGTCCGCCGAGCAGGTCGATGCTTTCGGCAAAACTGCTGCCCAGGACGAGAAACAAGGCATCGGCCAAGACGACGGATTCCTCGACCCAGGCCGCCTGCGCCGCGAGATCCGGGAGCCGCGGTTGCAGGGCGATGCGCAGGGGCAGGCCGTCGGCCTCAGCGCGGGCCAGCACGGCTTCGGCGTAGGCGTAACTCGGAAAAAAGACCGCGACCGCACCACTCGACGCCGCGTGCAATGCTGCCACCGTGGCGGCGGTGGTGCCGAAATACCGGGAGCGGTGCTGGAAGGTCGTGTCCACGCGCGCGTCGATCGCGACATCGTAGGCGCCGTCCCGCCAGGGTGTGGCGGCGGTGACATGGACCGGGGCGAGTTCGAGGCCGGCGGTCGGATCGAAACCGATGGTCTCAAGGTAGTCGGCGGTCGGCGTGAGCGTGGCGGAGGCGAGGACCACGCCGCCAAAGCTGCGCAACGTCTCGCCGATAGCGGTGGAGGCGTCGAAGCAGGTGAATGCCAGTTCGCTCTCGCGCGGGCACCAGAGGAGTTTCTTCAGCCGCGTGTCCTT
>JAPOIC010000043.1 GCA_029979145.1 Opitutaceae bacterium | reverse complement strand
CTCGACTCGAAGAACCCGGGCATCACGCCGAAGCTGACTTTCAAAATTTCTAAACCGGTTAACACAGAGGACGCAGAGAGCACAGAGCCTTCAGGTCAGAAATCCTCCTCTGTGACCTCTGCGCCCTCTGTGTTAAATAACAAACCGTCTGTCGCCATCCTGCGCGAACAAGGCGTGAACGGCCAGATCGAGATGGCCGCGGCCTTTGACCGCGCGGGTTTCCGCGCGGTGGACGTGCACATGAGCGACCTGCTCGGCGGCCGCGTCTCGCTGCAGGATTTCCGCGGCCTCGCGGCCTGCGGCGGCTTCAGCTACGGCGACGTGCTCGGCGCCGGCGAGGGCTGGGCCAAGAGCGTGTTGTTTCACGACGGTGCACGCGCAGAGTTTGCCAACTTTTTCGCCCGCGAGGACACCTTCGCTCTCGGCGTTTGCAACGGCTGCCAGATGCTCAGCAACCTGCACCCGATCATTCCCGGCGCCGACCACTGGCCGCGTTTCGTGCAGAACAAGGGCGAGCGCTACGAGGCGCGCTTCGTCACGCTCAAGATCGAGGAAAGCCCCAGCGTGCTCTTCCGCGGCATGGCCGGCTCCGCGATCCCGGTCGTCGTCGCGCACGGCGAAGGCTTCACCGAATTCCCCAGCGCCGATGCCGCCGACGCGTTCAGCCGCTCCGGCCTCGTCGCGGCACGGTTTGTCGACAATCACCACGCGCCAACCGAGCACTATCCGCTCAACCCCAATGGCTCCCCACATGGCATCACGGCGCTCACGACCACGACCGGCCGCGTCACCATCATGATGCCGCACCCCGAGCGCGTCTTCCGCACCTGCGCGATGAGCTGGGCTCCGCGCGAATGGGGCGAGGACTCGCCGTGGATGCAGCTGTTCTACAACGCCCGCGCGTGGGTCGGCTGAGCCTCCGCGCTCAGTTCAGCTCGGGATCTTTCCAATACTTCGTGCCCTGCACGGTGGCTTGGAGCGCGATGCCGTTCTTCGTGAGCTGGTAGACCTCCATGCCGGGCAACACGGAGCCGGACGCGCCGATCGTGCCACCCTTCTGGTCTGATTTGGCGGCGGCGTCCGCCTGGCCGCTGAAGTCCCAGCCCTTTTCGACAAAGGTCTTCAACGCCTCCTCGGTCGTGGACACGAAGACCGCGCGAAAATCCTTCACGCCGAGCCCGAGACCGAGGCCGGCCGAACCCATTTTCATGAAGGTCTCGGAATCGCCAAAGAACCCGTGCTCGACCAACACGCCCTTGCCGCCGGCGAAGCTGGCGATGAGCAGGTTGACGCCGACATTGGAAAACACCGCGTAGCCCTCGGCCTTCTTCAGGCGCGATTTGAGCTCCGGCTTCAGCTTGAACATCTCGCTTAGCACCTCATCCCGCATTTCGCGGATCTTGGCGCGCTCGTGATCGGCATCACCCTTGGCCTGAGCCAGCGCAGGAAAAAGACACAGGGCGGCAAGAAGGGAGGGGAGAATTTTGCGGAGGACCATGCCCTTTTTTAACAGGCGGAGAAGCCGAAGGAAGCCCCGAGTGCCGGACGGCTCTGGTGAATTCACCCAGGGCTCCGGCCCGGACAGGCCGGGTGTGCCGCCGCCATAATCGCTGCATTGCGAATTGTCCGAATTGGTCCGGCTTTCCCTCGGCGACGCGTTCGGCTTGATTGGGCGCAACCCCTCCCCCCCGACATGCCCCGACTTCTCCCTGTCCGTCGCGTCGCACTTTGCCTTTTAGCGACCTTTGCCACCACCCTCGCCCTCGCCCGTATCGGCGACCGCTTCCCATCGGAGAAGCGCCTCGTCATCGACCCCGTCACGGGCGCAGAACTGACCTTCCTCACCAGCGAGCCGCGCGGCGACTCCAAGATTTACCAAACCCACCACCAGTGGACCGCCGACGGCCAGTGGGTCGTATTTCGCTCCAATCGCGTGCGCGGTCAGGCCATGGCGGTCAACGAGCAGACCGGCGACATCGTGCAGGTCACCGAGAACGGCTACACCGGCATGCTCTGTCTCGCCGATCACTCGATGAACCTCTACTATGTGCGGCTCGTCGACGCCGGACCGCCGCCCGCGGTCACCGGGGCCGAACCCGCCACCCCCGCCGCGGGCGCTCCCAAGGAAGCGCAGATCGTGCGCGTGGACCTCGGCAAGCTTTTCACCGACAGCGCCGCCGGCACCGTCGGCCCGGCCACGGACTACGAAATCGTCTGCGGCGTCATCCCCGCCGAATACGGCGCGGTGGGCGACGTCGCCTTGGATCCCAACGAAGACTACGTCTATTTCCGCGTCGCGGGCCGCGAGCTGGCATCGCGCCACCTGCCCGCGGGCACGGAGCCGGAGAAATCATTTGGCCCGCGCAACATGGGTGCCGGCCCCACCGGCCTCGCCAAGATGGACCTGCGCACCGGTGAAGTGAGTTACATCGTCTCCGTGCCGTTTCAAATCGGCCACGTGCAGACCAATCCCTGGGTGCCGGGTGAAATTGTGTTCTGCTGGGAGACCGGTGGAAAATCACCGCAGCGCACCTGGACCGTGCGCGCCGACGGCACCGGGCTGCGCCCACTTTACCCCGAGGCACCCTACGAGTGGGTGACGCACGAGGCGGTCATCACCCCCGACGAGGTCGCGATCGCCGTCATGGGGCACCGTCCGATTGGCACCGACGACGAATGGGGGCCCTGTGGCACCCGCGAAAAACCCACGGGGCTCGGCATCGTGAATCTCCGCACCCGCGAAATGCGCATCATCGGCCAGACCGCCGAGGGGAGCGGCTACTGGCACATCCATGGTTCCCCCGACGGCCGCTGGGCCGTGGGCGACGATTTTGCCCGCAATCTCTGGCTGATCGACCGCGCCACCGGCGAAACCATGCTGCTCACGACCGGGCACAAGGAAACCGCCGCGGACCACATTCACCCGACTTTCAGCGCCGACAGCACCCGCGTGCAGTTTCAATCCGCCATGCTCGCGGCCGACGGGCGTTCGATGAACATCTGCGTCGTGCCCATCCCGCAGTCCTGGCTCGATCGCACTGCGGCCAAGGCGGAGTGATTTCGCGGACGCCAAGTTTGCCAACGTTCGGATGGGGCTTCGTCTTCTGGGGTAATTTACCCAGTATTGTCGCCGGATATCGATGCCGATTCGCTCGCGGCCTTTCTTGCGCCGCAACGCCGCGACTACGGCGGTGAATACGAACTCGGCGACGGGCTTTGGGCGATGTTCGTGATTCCGGCAGACGATGCCAACAGCAATGCGCTCGCCCGCGACCTCCTCGCCACGGCGCCGTTTCCCTACGAATCCGGGGCGACCGAGGACGACCAACACCAGCTCTACTACGTCACGACCGAAAACCGCCACGCCGCGGGCCATTGGCTCGACGACCTTAGCCGCACCGCCACCGGCGAAGTCCGGCCTGTGGCATTGGAGGACCTGCACGCCATCGACGAGGTGCTGCATTCCGACAAACCCCACCGCGCCGCACGACAACTCGCTGACCGCCACGCCGCAGGCACCCTGCCGGCCGGACTGATTCGTCGCACCGAGAACGTGCGCGCCCTGCTGGACCGGTTGCACGGCCGCGAGCCGCTGTTCTACGGCGCGCTGCAACTGTTGCTGGAGCACCACCTGATCGACATGCTGGTGCTGCACCGCCAGCTCATCGGTGAGGACGTCGCCCTCCTCAACGAGATCGTGAAAGGCGGACTTTCCCGTGATCCGTTTCTCCAGACGCGCCAGGACGCCACGGGGGAAATCCGCCGGCACCTGCTCGCCTTCCGCATCATCAATCCGATGGATCAATTGAAGAACGCCACGCTCGGGAACCCCTACGCCGCCTACCTTGAAGTCGCGGTCAGCGGCAGCCGGGTGATCGCGCCGGTGGACGGCATCAAGACCGAGCTCACCGCCGAGGATTTTTTCACGCCATCCGTTCCGTCCGCCGCAACCTTTACCAAGACCATGCGTTCGGAAGTTTTGACACGCAGTCGCCATGGATGACCGAGCGTATCGCCCTGCCCTTCCGGTTCATCCGTCAGAAGCTGGCCGCACGTTCGGATCTATCCCCGCTCGACGCGCTTTACCTGCTCGAGCGCGCGGCAGCCGCCTGGACGCGGTCGGTTGCAAAATCGCATTTGTCACGGACGCCGGTTCGTAGTTCGTTAAGGCCCTATGTCTTTGGATGCTGTCGGCCAACGGTGCATGAGCGAGCGCGAGCCCGAATTGGGGCTCGGGGTGGTCACGGAACTGGACCACCATCGAATCACCGTGGAGTTTCCCGCCACCCGGGAAAAACGCATCTACGCCCGCGGCACGCCGGTATTGCAACGCGTGCAGTTCAACGTTGGCGACCAAGTCGCGACGCGGGATGGCCGCAGCTTCACCGTGGAAAGTGTCGCCGAGTCCGGCGGCCTGCTCGTCTACACCGGCGGCGGCGTGACCGTGCCGGAGTCTAACATTTCCGACCTCACCAGCGTCAGCTCGCCCGCCGAGCGTCTGATGGCGGGCCAGGCCGAACCCGCGGAGGTCTTCGATTTGCGCCGGCGCACCCTCGAATTTCAGTCCCGGCTGCGCTCGTCCGAGGTGCGCGGCTTCCTCGGCGGCCGCATCGACCTCATCCCGCACCAGTTCTACATCCTGCACGAAGTCGCGCGCCGCCAGCTGCCCCGCGTGTTGCTCGCCGACGAAGTGGGCCTGGGCAAGACGATCGAGGCCTGCCTCATCCTCCAGCGCCTGTTCGCAACCGGCCGCGCCCGCCGCGCGCTCGTGCTCGTGCCGGAGTCGCTCGTGCACCAGTGGTTCGTCGAGCTGCTGCGCCGCTTCAATCTCTGGTTCACAATTTTCGACGAGGAACGCTGCGCCGCCGCCGAGGCCAGCGAACCGGACAAGAATCCGTTTCTCTCCAGCCAGCTCGGGCTCGCCAGCGTGGCCTTCCTCGCCGCCAACGAAAGCCGGCGTGAGCAAGTCGTGACCGCGGGCTGGGATCTGGTCATCGTCGACGAAGCTCACCACCTCGGGTGGACGCCCGCGGAAGCGAGTCCCGACTATCAACTGGTTGAGGCGCTCGCCCAAAAGGCGCCCGGCCTGCTCCTGCTGACCGCCACGCCGACGCAGCTCGGCTTGTCCGGACACTTTGCGCGCCTGCGCCTGTTGGACCCAAACCGCTACGACAATCTCGACACCTTTCTCGATGAAACCGAACGCTTCGGCACCGTCGCCGCGATTGCGGAACGCCTGGTCGAGGCGAAGCCGTTGGAGGCGAAGGACCACGCCGCGTTGAAGAAAGTTTTCACGCGCGACCCCGAGGGATTGGAAACCCATCTCGCGGCCCTTGCCGCCGGGAATCCCGGAGCCCGCGATGCCCTCCTCCGCACGCTGCTCGACCAGCACGGCACGGGCCGCATGGTTTTTCGCAACACCCGCGCCGCCATGAGCGGCTTTCCCAAGCGCCGCTACGAGCCCGCGCCCGTGGAAGGCGCCTCGCCCACTCTGTTGGCTCGCGTCGCGCACGAACTACACACGGAGGAAACCGGCACGGCGGACGAAATCCGCTACTCCTTTAAGGAAGACCCGCGCCTCGATTGGCTCCTTAAATTCCTCAAGGCCAACGCCGACGCAAAGGTCCTGCTCATCTGCAAATCCGAGCGCAAGGTCCTTGCCCTCGAGGCCGCGATCAAGGATCGGCTCAACCTTAACCTCGCGCTTTTCCACGAAGGCCTGCCGCTCGTGGTGCGCGACCGCCAGGCTGCGTGGTTCGCGGAGCCCGCCGGGGCCCAGGTGCTGCTCTGCTCGGAAATCGGCAGCGAGGGCCGCAATTTCCAATTCGCCCATCACCTCGTGTTGTTCGATCTGCCGTTGAATCCCGGCTTGATCGAGCAACGCATCGGCCGCCTCGATCGCATCGGCCAGAGCCAGACGATCCGCATTCATGTGCCCTACTTGGTCGGCGGCGCCGACGAAGCGGTGGCGCGCTGGTATCACCTCGGCCTCGATGCCTTCGAGGCCCCGCTCCACGGCGGCAACGAATACCACCACGCCTATCGCGACCGACTGCTGAAACTCGCGGCCGAATTCGGCAAGGAGAAGGCGCACGCCGACGCCCATGCAAGACTCGAGAAGCTCATCGCCGAGACCGAGAAGTTCCGCGCCACGCTGCAGGAGAAACTCCGCCAGGGCCGCGACCGGTTGCTGGAGCTCAACTCGTTCAACCCGGCGGTCGCCGAAAGCGTCATCGCCAAGGTGCGCGCGGCCGACGCCGACTCGCAGTTGCACGGCTTCCTCCATGAGCTGCTGGACCATTTCGGCGTGCGCGTGACCGAGCACGAGGACGGCGATGTGTTCCTCAACGCCGACCACGCCTATGTCGAAGGTTTCCCATCGATTCCGCGCGAGGGCATGCTCGCCACCTACGACCGTGGCCGCGCCATCGCGCGCGAGGACATTCGTTTCGTTTCAGCGGATCACCCGCTGGTGCAGGACACGATCGATTTGCTGATTGAGTCGCCCGCCGGCACCACCGCGTTTTGCCTGCTCGAGGCCGACCGCCCGAACCTACTGCTCGAAGCTGTGTTCGTGCTCGAGACCATGGCCGAGGCGCGCTGGCACGTGGATCAATTCCTGGCCGCCACGCCGATCCGGGTGCTGGTCGACATCCACGGCAGTGACCTGACCGAAGAGCGTTCCGCCGCCGAACTCGCCCACAACCTCGAGGACGCACCCTTGCCTCAGTTCCTCGAGAAACCCGGGTTCAACGCCACGCTGCTGAAGAATCTTCTCGAAGGCGCCACCGCGCGCGCCGAGGCCCGCGCCCAGCCGTTGCGCCAGGCCGCGCGTGAAACCGCCGCCGCCACCCTCACTGTCGAACTGCAACGCCTCGTTACCCTCGGCAAACTCAACGACCACGTGCGTCCCGAAGAAATCGAGCTGGCCAAAAAGCAGGTGCGCCAGACCCGCACCGCCATCGAACAATCCCGCCTCCGCCTCGACTCCATCCGCCTCATCCTCGAAGGCCCCGCCCAACTCTGAGCCATTCTCGATCCTCCCTGCCCCGGCCCCGGCCTTCGACTTAAGTAACGTATTATGTTACAAATCCACCGAAGCCTGCCGCCGACGGGGAAAAAGCCGTTTGTAACGTAATACGATACTTACGGAAGCGAACGGTCAGCCGGTGGGCTGGGACTTGGGTTGGTAAAAGGGGATGAGTTGTTTGAGGTGGCCTTGGATGACGCCGCCGACGGTGGCAGGGGGCAGGGGCAGCGTGCCCTTGTGCAGCTCGAAGAGGGCCACAAGCAGCGCCAGTTCGATGTCAGTCTTCTTGGCGCTCGTGCCTTTCATCGCCGTTACGATCTCGAGGGCCTTTTTCTCGGCCTGCTTGTAGTCTTGGAAATTCTGATCGGTCGGCGTTGCCATGCCACGAAAGGGCGCGCCGCACTGCCGGCCGTCAAGCGCGCACTGCCGGGGACCGCTTGACGCACCGTAGCGCTGGCTCCAGTCTCCGCGCATCACCCGACCCCCGGTCATCTTTGGCTTGGCCCTCGCCCTCCTGCTGGTTGCCGGCTGCCATGGCCCCGTAAACGAGGCTCGCACCCGTCGCGAGGCGCCAGCCGCGTTTGATCGCACCCAGGCCCGGGCGGACTACGTGAACGGCAACTACGAGAAATACCTGAAAGGCGGAAAGGCTCAGGACGAGGGCGCCGCCCGCGCCTTGGCCGGACTCGAGTGGGACCAGCATGTGCGACGCAATCAGGACCGAGCCGGCGACACGGTCACGTGGCGGAGCGATTCCAAGGCCCGCACGGAGCAGCGCGTGTTCGAGGAAAAGCTGCGCGAGCTGGGTTACTGACGAAGACTCATCCGCGGTTGCGCGGGTGAAACTTGTCGTGCTGGTCGATCAGCCGCTTCGACTCCACCGCCGTGTAGATCTGCGTGGTGGCGATGTTGGCGTGTCCCAGCATTTCCTGGATCGCACGCAGGTCCGCCCCGCCGCTGAGCAGGTGGGTGGCGAAGGAGTGGCGCAGCAAGTGTGGCTTCACGGTTTTCGTGATTCCGGCGAGCCGCGCATATTTTTTCACGATAAGCCAGAGCGTGACGCGCGAGAGACCGGTGCCGCGCGCACTGAGAAACAACTGGCTGCCCGTGCGCGCTTTCACGAAATGCGGGCGACCGGACTCCAGCCAGACCGCAATCGCATCCGCGGCTTTTCGCCCCACCGGCACCACCCGCTCCTTCGAACCCTTGCCGAAGACGCGCATGAAACCGTTTGGGAGATCGATCTGCTGGATCGTCAGTCCGCCGAGTTCCGACACGCGCAAACCCGAAGAGTAAAACAGTTCCAGCAGCGCTTTGTCGCGCAGCGCGATCGCATCGCCCCCGACCGGTGCTGCCAGCAAGCGGTCGACCTCGCTCGGGGTCAGCGTGCCAGGCACGCGGCGGCTTTGTTTGGGCGAGCGCAGCAGCGCGGTAAAATCGTCGTCGCGCAGGTTTTCGCGCTGCAGGTAACGGGAGAGTCCGCGCAGGGCGGCGAGTTTCCGCGCAAGACTGGTGACTGCGTAGGCCTCGCCGCTTAGTTGATGAATCCACTTCGCCACCGCGTCGCCTGACACATTGCGCCAATTGCGCTCGCCGTGCTTCGCGAGAAAGGTCGCACACTGGTCCAGGTCGGCGAGGTAGCCTTCCTGCGTGCGCGGCGAGAGGCCGCGCTCCAAGCCAAGGAAGGCGAGAAACCCGTCAATATCCTCGGCAAAGTCCGGCGTCGCCTGCGAGGCGGTGGAACGGCGGACTGACGCTGGGCGCGGCATTGCCGGCGCGGAATCAGCGGCGGCGGAACTGGCCGCCTTGATAAGAGCTCTGCTCGCGCACGCGGTAGGTGATGCGCGCCTTTTCCAAGTCGTAGGGGCTCATTTCCATCTTCACCGTGTCGCCCGTCGCGATCTTGATGAAGTGCTTGCGGAGCTTACCTGAAATGTGGGCCAGGACCACGTGCCCGTTGGACAACTCAACCTTGAACATGGTGCCGGGGAGAACGGCGACAACCTTACCCTCAACCTCGATCGAGTTTACATCGGCCATAAGGTGAGGAGGGACGGGACGGCGTGGGCTTGGTGCATAAATGGGTGAAGCAGGGCGTAAAACCCACTTGTAAGCCCTAGGAGCCCCCCGTAAGTCAAGGCTTTACCCGTCGCGCCACCCTCCGGGATCGCGACCTACTGCCCATGGAATCCACCCGCAAACCGGTGCCCGAGTGCCCGTTCGAAAAACGCTTCCCGTCGCAACTCGTGCGCGACGACACGTTCTTCATGAGCCTCGCCTACAACCAGGCGATCGACGCGTGGCGCCGCGGCGAGGTGCCGATCGGCGCGGTGATTGAGCGCGACGGCGAGATCATCGCCCTCGCGCACAACACCGTGGAGGCGGCCCATGATCCGACCGCGCACGCCGAGGTGCTGGCCATCACGCAGGCCGCGAATGCGCTCGGCGACTGGCGCCTCGACGGCTGCACCCTCTATGTCACGAAGGAGCCCTGCCCGATGTGCTCGGGCGCCACGCTGATGTCGCGCCTGAAGCGCGTGTGCTACGCCGTGCGCGACCCGAAGATGGGCTGCCTCGGCGGCGCCACCGACCTTAACGCCCTGCCCCGCGTGAACCATCACCTCGAGCTCTCCGCCGGCGAAGTCATGGAACCGGAGTGTCGCGAGCTGCTGCAGGCGTTTTTTAAGCTGAAACGCGGCGAGGAAGACACAGCAGGCGGTTGACGAATCCGGCGGGCGGTGCAACCTGTGCTTTCCCGTTAATTCAACTGCAACCGAAAGATCCCTCATGGCTTACGAACTCCCCCCGCTGCCCTACGCTGCCAACGCCCTCGAGCCGCACATCGACGCTCGCACGATGGAAATCCATCACGGCAAGCATCACCAGGCCTACATCACGAATCTCAACAACGCCCTCGCGTCCGCCAATGTCACGGGCCCGGCCGACGTCAATGAGCTGATCGCCGACCTTTCGAAAGTGCCGGACTCCATCCGCGGCGCCGTGCGCAACAACGGTGGCGGCCACGCCAACCACTCGTTCTTCTGGACCGTCCTCGGCGGCAAGGGCGGCGCCCCGACCGGCGCGCTCGGCGACGCCATCACCGCGACTTTCGGCTCCTTCGACAAATTGAAGGAAGACTTCGCCAAGGCCGGCGCCACGCGCTTCGGCTCCGGCTGGGCCTGGCTCTACGTCCCCGCCGACAAGAAGCTCGACGTCGGTTCCACCGCCAATCAGGACAGCCCGCTGATGGGTCAGGCCGTCGCCGGCATCGCCGGCACGCCGATCTCGGCCTCGATGTCTGGGAGCACGCCTACTACCTCAACTACCAGAACCGCCGCCCCGACTACATCGCGGCCTTCTGGAGCGTGGTCAACTGGGACGCCGTCGCCGCGCACTTCGCGAAGGCCACCGCCTGATCCGCAGCACGCAATCGTTTCAAAACAAAAGCCGCACCTTTCGGGGTGCGGCTTTTTCTTGGCGAAAGTCTTAACGTCTCAACGCCAGAGGACGCTCGCCTGCAGCGTGGTGCCGAAGTTCTTGTTCATGACCGTGCTCTTGCCGGTCTCGGTGTCGAGAATGCACAGGAGGCTCGAGCGGCGGTCGCGCGCGGTGTAGATCAAGTGCCGGCCATCCGGCAGCCAGCAAGGCTCGATGGCGTCAAATGGAGCGCGCGAGACCTGAGCGGCCGCGCCGCCCTTGCTGAAATCGTAGACCGCCACCTGGTAGCCGCTGCCAATGCGCGTGGTGAAGGCGATCTTGTTCGCATCAACGCGGTTCCAGTCCGGCTCGGAGCAATAGCCGCTGATATTCGTCGGCACGCGGCGCGCGCCGCCGCCCGCGACGGACATGACGTAGAGCTGGGGACCGCCCGCGGCGTCCGAGGTGTAGACCAAGCGTGAACCATCTGGCGAGAAACACGGCGAGGCTTCGACGGAGTCGGAGCGCGTGAGTCGGCGAATCTGACGCCCCTGGGCGTTGCCCACGTAGATCTCGGCGTTGCCCTCGCCGCTCAACACCATCGCGACTTGGCGGCCGTCGGGGCTGAAGCGCGCGCCGCTGTTGGTGCCCTTGAAGCTCACGAAGGTCGTGCGCTGGTAGTTATTGAGATCGATCTGGAAAATGTCGGGGAAACCCGAGCGAAAATAGCTCGTGTATATCAACTTTGAGCCGTCGGGCGACCAGCGCGGCGTGAGCGCCTGCGAATTGTCGCGGGTGATCTGCTTCGCATCGCCGAAGAATAAGTCCGACGTGTAGATCTCCTTGCGGCCCGTGCGCTCGCCGATGAACGCGAGCTTGGCGGCGAAGAAGCCGCGCAGGCCCACGCCGTTGGTGCGCTCGACGGCCACATCCGCCGCCCGCAGCAGTGCCTCGCGCAGCGTGCCGCCCGCGGCGGTCTCGGAATGCATCACGCTCCCGCCCTTGCTGATATCGACGCGCACCTGGTTGCCGGATACCTGCGAGAACCGCAGGTCAAAGGCCGCACCGCTGGAGACGACCCGGTAACGACCGTGCGCCGAAAACGCCTGGTATGCGAGGTTGTTGAGCTCGGGCACATTGGCCGCGACGCTCACCGACACGGTCTTGATGTTGGAATCGATGTCGACGTCGCCGATGTAGCGCTGGGCGTGGGCGAGCGTGAGGCCGAGAAACAGAAAGAGGGAAATCCGCAGAAGATTTTGCATGAGGG
>JAPOIC010000125.1 GCA_029979145.1 Opitutaceae bacterium | reverse complement strand
CGGACCAAACTCGCTGAGCTCGACGGGTCCGTCCGTACCGAAGACCGATTCGGCAGAGAAACCGGCGAGGTCGACGCACGGAAGGCCGCAGGCCATCATCTCCTGCGGCGCGCGCGAATAGTTGGTCACCGAAAGGCAGAGGCCGACGGTTGCCTCCGAGTAGAGCGTGGCCAGGGAAACGTCGTCGTAGGTCAGACCGGCGGGCTGGTTAGCCCGGAAGAAGGCGTCGGCCGAGAGGTAGAATTCGGCGTCCGCCTCGCTGAACGGAGGGGTGGAATGCGTGGCAAACTTAGTCATGAGTTGCCGTGAACGGAGTAAGGCGATTTTTGCGACGTGCAACCGGAAACTTCGAAGCGACCGCAGATGGCACTCGGAAATTGCAGGCGTGGCGGCATGTGACCTAATGCGGACCGTGGAATACCAGTTTTCCCTTCGTCCCTACCGCCTGCCGTTTCGCGCTCCCGTGCGGACGAGCCATGGGGTGTGGAGCGAGCGGACGGGGGTAATCGTCCGCTTGGAGGACGAGAATGGGCGGGTGGGCTTCGGCGAGGCGGCGCCGATTCCCTGGTTTGGCACGGAGACGGTGGAGGAGATTGTGGCGGCCTGCGGGAGCTTGGGTGAGCGGGTTGACGAGCGGAGGCTGGACGACCTGCCGGTGGCGCTGCGCTGCCTGAAGAATGCGTTGGTGGCGGCGAGGACCGAATCCGTGACACCGCAGAACCCTGCGCCGCGGCAGGTCGCCGCGTTGTTGCCGGCGGGGACGCCGGCGCTCCCAGCGCTCCGCGGGCGGCTGGAGGCGGGATTTCGCGTTTTCAAGTGGAAGGTGGGCGTGGGCGATGTGGCGGATGAACTGGCGATTTTGGATGACCTGTGCGGCGAATTGCCGAGCGGTGGCCGGCTGCGGCTGGATGCCAATGGGGCTTGGGATCGACGCACGGCGGAGCGGTGGTTGGCGCGGTGCGCGGAGCGGCCGGTGGAGTTTGTGGAGCAACCCTGCTTCGCTCCGGGGACCGGGGCTTCGCTGGGCGCGGCCCTGCGGCAGAGGGTAGAGGATTTGTTGATGGGGTTGGCGGGGGATTTTCCGACGCCGATTGCTTTGGATGAATCGGTGGTGGCGGATGGGGATGTGGATCGCTGGCTGGGGCGGGGGTGGCCGGGGGTGATCGTGCTCAAGCCGACGTTGTTGGCGGATATGGATGGCACGATGGCCAAGTTGGCGAAGGCAGGCACCCCGCTGGTCTTCTCCAGTGCGTTGGAAACGGGCGTGGGCGCGAAACGGGCGTTGTCGCTGGCTTTTGCCTGGAGCGGGCCGTCGCTGGCGTTGGGCTTCGGCGTCTGGCCGTTGTTTTACCGGCCGGAGTGCGAGGGCCCGACCGCGGCGCCGTTTGTGCGATGGGAAGACGTGCAAGCGATTAACCCGGAGGCCGTGTGGAACGCGCTGAGCTAGAGGCGTTGGTGCAGGCGACAGGAGTCGCGAAGGTGCACGCCGGACGCTGGTTGCTGTTCGATCCGTATTGGTCGCATGCGCAACGCGCGCGCTATGTCGAAATTCTCGACTCAGTGCCGCCCGCGGACCCGGGCGCCTCGGGTTGGCTTTGCATCCCTACGGGCGGAAGCAGTGGCGGACTGCGGTTTGCCCGGCATGATGAGGCGACGCTGTCGGCGGCGGTGCGTGGATTTGTAGCGCACTTTGAGCTCGGCGAAATCAACGCGGTCGACGTTCTGCCGCCTTGGCACGTCAGCGGCCTGATGGCGCGGGTGCGCTGTGCGGCAACGGGCGGCGTGCATCTGGCTTGGGATTGGAAACGCTTGGAGCAGGGGGAGTTTCCGGAATTGGATCGGGCCAAGACTTGGGTCGCCTCCTTGGTGCCGACGCAATTGCAGCGACTGCTGGCGGGCCCGGCGGCGGTCACGTGGTTGCGGCAGCTCAAGCTGCTGTTCGTAGGCGGCGGTCCGGTTTGGCCAGAGTTGGCGGACGCGGCGGCGGCAGTCGGCCTTCCGGTGGTTCTGAGTTATGGGATGACCGAGACGGCGGCGATGATCGTCGCGCAGCGCCCCGGCGATTTTGCGCACGGTGATCGCAGCAGCGGGGTGGCGATGCCGCACGGCCGGGTGTCCGTCTCGGCTGATGGCCACGTGGTGGTTGCCGGAGCGTCGTTGATGCGGGGATATCTGGGCGGTGAGGAACTTGGCGGTGAGCTGACGACGGCGGACTTTGGGCGCACTGATGATGAAGGCCGGTTGCTCGTGGCCGGGCGCGATGACGACGTGGTGATCACGGGCGGGGAAAAAGTGAGCCTGCGCGAGATCGAGGCGGTTTTGCGGGCGTGGCCGGGTTGGAACGATTTGGCGGTGGTCGCGGTGCCGGATGCCGAGTGGGGCGAGGCGATGGCGGTGTGTTATCCGGAAATAGAATCAACTGTGCCGGTGGCAGACTTAGAGGCGCGACGGCCCGGCATCAACGTCCGCGGCACTGGCTGGAGTTCGCGGCGGGCGATTGGCCGCGCAATGCGCAGGGCAAAATCGGTCGCGCGGCGTTGCGCGCCGCGGTCCTAGCCCGCATCCACCCAAGCCGCTAGGGCGGGGGGCAGATCGACGCGAGACTTGGCGGACCGGGAAGTCACGACGTGCTCCGTGCGCACCCGCGCGGCCGACTTGGCCGGCGGGCCCAGGCGCGTGACGGCGTAGTCGATGGCGAAGCTGGTTGCGGAAAGACGCGAAGGAGTCACCGCGATGCGGACCGCATCGCCGCATTGCAGCGGCCGAAGGTATTCCGCGGAGCTGCGGGAAATCGGCACGATGACATCGCCGCCGCCGAGGAACGACTGCACGGGCAGGCCGGCGGCGGCGAGCGCGGCTTCGTAGGCTTCATGGCACAACCCAAGGTAATTCGCAAAATACACGATGCCGGCGGCGTCGGTCTCGGCGAGGCGGATGGTGCGTTCGTAGACGAAGGGCATGGTGCGACGTTGGCCGTTAATCGGGCCGGCGGCGAGTGCACAATCCGGTAAGCCGCCGGCTTTGGCTTGTGTGGGTCGCGCGTCCGGCGTCTGCTCCCGGGATGACCAAGAACGAGATAGCCGACCTGCTGAACGAGATCGGCGTGTTGTTAGATTTGAAGGGCGAGAACCCGTTTAAGATTCGCGCCTATCAGACCGGAGCCCGGGTCTTGGAATCCATAGAGGAGTCCGAATTGACCCGCTTGGTGGCCGCCGGCGAACTGGATTCGGTCAAGGGCATTGGCGAGGCGCTGGCGCAGAAGATCACCGAACTGCACGAGACCGGAAAGCTGGGCTTTCTGGAAAAGCTGCGCGCTTCGATTGAGCCGGGGCTGGGGGAATTGCTCGATATTCCCGGGATGGGGCCAAAGAAGGTCAAGGCGCTGCACGACAAGCTGGGCGTGACCGACATCGCGAGCCTGACCAAGGCCTGCGAGGAGAACCGGGTGGCGGAACTCGACGGATTTGGGGCGAAGTCGCAGGAGAAGATACTCGCCGGCATCAGGCACCGCGAGGCCTACGGCAAGCGCCACCTGTGGTGGGAGGCGAATGAGGTCGCGCAACCAATTCTCGCCGGCCTGCGGGCCTTGCCTCAAGTGGAGCGGGCGGAAGCGGCGGGCAGCTTGCGCCGCGGCATGGAGACGATCGGCGATTTGGATTTTCTCGTCGCCGCCGAAGATTTTGCCCCGGTGGTGGAGTGGTTTGTCGGGCAGCGGAATGTCCAGGAAGTAACGGCGCAGGGCGAAACCAAGGCGAGCGTGCGGTTTGCCGGCGGCCTGCAGGCGGACCTGCGGATCGTGCCGACGGATCAGTTTGTCTTCGCCTTGCATCACTTCACGGGGTCGAAGGACCACAATGTGGCTATGCGGCAGCGGGCACTGGCCCGCGGCCTAAGCTTGAGTGAGTGGGGCCTCGTGCCCGCGGAAGGGGAGGGAACGGCAAAAGCGAAGGCGGAAAACCGCGAGCTGCGCACGCCGGCCGATTCCGAGGCGGATCTCTTCAAGGCGCTGGGGCTGAAGTTCATCCCGCCGGAGCTGCGCGAGAACGTCGGAGAGATCGAAGCGGCGGAGCAGGGCGACCTGCCGGAGCTGGTTACCTTGGCCGACCTGCAGGGCGCGTTTCACAACCACACGAATGAATCCGACGGGCGGAACACGCTCGCCGAAATGGCGACCGCGGCAGACGAATTGGGTTGGAGCTATCTCGGCATTGCGGATCACTCGAAATCAAGTTTCCAAGCCAACGGCCTCAACGAAGAGCAGCTCGCCGCCCAAGTGGAAGCCATCGCCAAGCTGAACGCCACAAAGGAGCACCGCGTGCACGTCTTCAGCGGTGTGGAGTGCGATATCTTGACCGACGGACGGTTGGACTACGCGGACGACGTGCTGGCGACCTTGGACTACGTCGTGGCTTCCGTGCACAATGCGATGACCCAGGACGAGGACACGATGACGCTGCGACTCATCCGCGCGATCGAGTCACCGCATGTGACCATGCTGGGCCATCTGACCGGCCGGCTGCTGTTGCGCCGCGAACCCTATCAGGTGAACGCCTCGAAGGTGATCGACGCCGCCATCGCGAACAAAGTCATCATCGAGCTCAACGCCAGCCCGTGGCGGCTCGACATGGATTGGCGCCTGTGGCGCAAGGCTGCGGACAAGGGGCTGCTCTGCGCAATCAACCCGGACGCTCACGAGACGGACGGCCTCCGCCACGTCGCAGCCGGTGTGAACTCGGCACGCAAGGGCTGGTTGGTGAAGGATCATGTGTTGAATACGCGGAACTTGGCGGGTGTGAATCGCTGGTTTGCCGAGCGAAAATAATGGGTTTGCGCTCAGGCGTAAGGCCCATGGACTCAGGACTCCGACGACCAACCCTATGCGCAAGATTTTCGTCTCCGGCTGCTACGACATCATCCATGCGGGCCACATTCAGTTTTTCCGTGAGGCCCGGGCCTTGGGGGATTTTCTGACGGTCTGTTTTGCGTCGGCGGAAGTGCTGTGGATTCACAAACATCGCAAGAGTTCTCTGCCGGACGAACACAAGCGCGCCTTGCTGGCGAATCTGCGCTGCGTTGACGAGGTGGTCGTGGGCGAGGGACTCGACGAGGGCATTGATTTTCGCGAGCATTTTCTCCGGATCCGACCCGCCGTGCTGGCGGTGACGGAGGACGACAAATACGGTCCGCTGAAGCGCGCGCTTTGCGCCGAGGTGGGCGCCGAGTATGTCGTTTTGCCAAAAACCCCGCCGGAGTTTCCGCCGATCTCCACGACCGAGATCGTCCGTTACATCCGGGCCCCGCAAGAAGCGCCATTGCGAGTGGATTTTGCCGGCGGCTGGCTGGACGTGCCGAAATTTGCGCGGGAGGGAGCGTATGTCGTGAATTGCGCCATCTCGCCGACCGTTTCGCTGCGCGCCTGGCCTTACGAGCGCAACGCCGGCTTGGGCGGCAGTGGCGCCTGGGCCTTGCTCAACGGCAAGAATGGCGTGGATGCCGAACTCGATCTGGGTGTGGGCTGGCAGGATCCCGCCGTGATCGCAGAAACCGGCCTGTGTGTATGGCGCAGTGGTGCCCGGCCGGTCTTGGAGCTAAAGCACAACGCGGACTTTTTGCGTGGACGCATGGCTTTGTTTTGGACCGGCCAATCGCATCATACGCCCGGCGTGGTGGCAAAGCTACGCGACTATGATGGAATTTCAGCCGCCGGTCGCATGGCGCGCGATGCGGTGTGGGCGTCTGATCTCACGGGCTTGGCCCGGGCGGTCGACGGTTCGTATCAGGTGCAAATTGGCGAGGCGATGGAGGCGTTGCCTGACGGTGGCGCCGGCGTGCTCGCGCGGAAATACTGTGGCGGCGGTTTCGGCGGCTACGCGCTTTACCTGTGCGAGTCAGCGGTGGTGCGCGATCGGCTGTGCAGCCAGCCTGGGTTCCGCGCGATCGAGCCGTATGTCCAATCGGGTATGTAGGACGAAGATTGTTAACACAGAGAACGCGGAGGTCGCAGAGGTATAGCTCTGAACTCTGTGTGCTCTGGGCCCTCCGTGTTAACCCTGATTGGGCTTATCGGCCGCCGCGGCCGAAGATCGGGACGGGCAGCGTGGCGACGAGAATCTTGAGGTCGAGCCACAGAGACCACTAGTCGATGTATTGGAAGTCGAGTTGCACCCAGTCGTCGAAGCTGGTGATTTCGTTGCGACCGCGGATTTGCCAGAGACAGGTCAGGCCGGGCTTGACGCTGAGCCGACGGCGCTGGGTGTTCTCGGCGATGCCTTCAATT
>JAPOIC010000186.1 GCA_029979145.1 Opitutaceae bacterium | reverse complement strand
CTGCGGCAAGACTTGGGAGCATCCCGTGTCGTGGGGAGCCAACCTCCAGGCCGAGCATGAGCGCTTCCTCACCGAGGAGCACTTCAAGTGCCCGGTGACCGTCTATAACTACCCGCGCGCGATCAAGGCGTTCTACATGCGCAAGACCGACGGCTGCGCCCCGGACCGCCAGACGGTGGCCGCGATGGATCTGCTCGTGCCGGGCATCGGCGAAATCATCGGCGGCAGCCAGCGCGAGGAGCGACTCGATGTCTTGCGCGAGGGCATGGCCCTGCACCACCTCGATGAGAAAGCCTACTGGTGGTATCTCGACCTGCGTCGCTACGGCTCCGTCCCGCACGCCGGCTTCGGCCTTGGCTTCGAGCGCATGCTCATGTTCGTGACCGGCGTCGCCAACATCCGCGACGTCATCCCCTTCGCCCGCACGCCCGGAACCGCCGAATTCTGAGCGGATTTCGCGAATCGCTAAATTCTGGGCAACAAACTGGCGGCAACGGAATTTCCGCCCGGCGACCGCCGGCGAAACACCGCAGCGGCTTATTCGGTGGAGGCGGGCTTCCGGTCGGATTTGCGGCTGCGGGAACGACGCGGCTTCTTTTCACCGTCGTTGCCGTCGGCAAATTTCGAGGCTTTGGCGTTGAGCCAGAGTTCGTCCTTCGCCTTGCGGTTCAGCCAGTAGATCTCGCCTTTTAACTCCACGAAAACCGGTTTCTCGCGGGGCTTTTCCGGCACCTTGAGTCCGGCGGCCACCAGCGCCGCGATCAAGTCGTCGAGGCTGCGTTCCTGTGCCTCGGCCAGCTTGGCGGTCTCAGCCGCCACGCCGCCGGTGCGGGTCGCCGCGAGGGACGGGCGCAGGGTCAGGAGAATCGCTTGGTGCTCCGCCACCAGCGCGTCATCCGCAGCCGGGGTCTCGGTGGCGGCGGTTTCCGTTGCCGACGCGTTCAACGGCTGGCCGTTGATCCACACGCCGCCGCGCTGGTCGCGATTGAGCCACCACGAATGGTCGCCCAACTCGACGGTGGCGGACTTTCCCTCGCCGGCGCCCGGCGGCACGAGGCCCAGTCCCGCCAAGGCGGCGAGCAGTTCGGCCTCGGGCAACTTGAGGGCGCGGGAAAGAAAAATGGTGCTGCCAGAGCTGCCGACATCGTGACGGTTGCGCCGCATCTTGGGCTGCAGCAGTTCAATCAACGCCGCACCTTCCGGCAATGCGACCGGCTCGGCCGGCGCCGCAGGCTTGGGTTTGTCCTTGGCTGGTTTTTGCTCGTCGCGGGAGCCACCGTTCCGGCCTTGATCCTTGTCGGCCTCCTCCACGGTGACCGGTTGGCCGGCCACGGTGCGGAACTTCGGCTGCGGTTTTTCCTTGGTGTTGATCCACACCTCGCCGCGCCGGTTGATATTCACCCAGTAAAGGTCGCCATCGTATTCGACGTAAGTCACCGGGGCATCCTCGTCATCCGGGATGACGAAGCCGCACTCCTTCAACGCCCCGAGGATGTCGGCATCCTCAAAGCCCCACTTCTTGGCGAGATAATCCACGCCGACCGACTGGCCGGCGCCGCGCTGGTTGCGGCGCATGTGCGGCTTGATCGCATCAAAAAACGTCGGCAGCTCCTCCTCCTCGGCGAGCTTTTCCCACTCATCCGGTTCCTCGTCGTCGGCATCGGGGTCTTGATCGCGGGACGTGTCGACGGGGCGGCGGTATTCGCGGCTCATTTCGGCGACTTCCTCCATGGCCTCGGACTCCTCGGCGGCGCCGGTCGGGGCCATGCCCTTGAACTTGGCCTCAAACTCCGCGCGCAGCTTGTCAGCCTCGGCCTTGGCGGCGGACGCCGCGGCGTCCTGCACGAGCCAGTCGCGCTGGGTGGAACGTCGGGCCAGTCCGTTGAACGCCAAAGCGTTGTCCGGCGCGGTGCGAAAATCGATGACCTCCCACTCGTCTTTCCCGAGGTCGTTGAGGAATTTCTCCAGCATGGCCGGCGTCGCAAAGCCGCCCTTGCCGCTGGTGATGACCTTGTATTCCCAAATAGGCATAAATAGATGTGCGGTCCGAAAACCTCACGCATCCCAGATGCCGGCACGCTTGCCGAGCATATTCGTCCTCATTGTCGCCGCGTCGCGTCGAGGAACCACTGCACCGCACAAGCCGTGAGCTGACCGCCCGGGCCTGCGAGGTGATACTCAAACGCATGCGTGGCCCACGGCAGCTCCAGCAAGAGATGCGGCCGACCCGCCGCCGTCAGCGCTGAGGCGAGCCGTTCGCTGTGGCGGAGCCAGACCAAGGTGTCGAGCGAACCATGGAGCAGTAGCGTCGGCGGATTGGCGGGGCTGACCAAATGTTGCGCGCTCGCCGACAGGTAGGTGTCCGCCCGCGCCAAGTCCGGCGGACCGCCGAGGTATTGGCGCATCAGGTTGAGCGAGTTCAACGCGTCGTCCTGCCGCGACACGCCCCACGCAAAGGCCATGTCGTGCGGCGCATACAGCGCGATTACGCCGCGCACCGCCGGCATCCCCAGGCCAAAGCCCACCGCCGAGGCGATCTGCCCGCCCGCGGATCGGCCGAGCAGAATGAAATTCGCCGGATCAATTCCGAGTTCGTCCGCGCGCGATATTAGCCAACCCAACGCCGTGCGCACATCCTCACCCGCGGCTGGCCAAGGGTGCGCCGGCGCCAAGCGATAGTCGACCGCCGCCACGACCACGCCTTGCCGCGCCAGCCAGTGGTTGAAACCCGCGAGTTCATCGCGATTGCCGCCGTCCCAGCCGCCGCCATGCACCACCACGACACACGGCGCCGGAAGCGGCGTGTCAGTCGCGCGGTAAAGGTCCAAGTCCAAGCCGGGGGCAAACGCATGCGTCGTCCGTGGCACCGGCCGGACGGGCCGCGCCAGGAGCCCCCGCCAACGAAAGGCCGACACCGGCCGCGGCACTGGCCCAAAAGCTGCGGCCAATCGCGTCGGCAATTCCCGCGCCAAACGTCGCGCCTCCCAAACGGGTCTCAAAAACAGCACGACCGCGACGGCACAGGCCATCACACTCGCCGTCGCCGCAGCGGGCGCCGCTCCCATCAACCAGATGCTCCCTGCTCCCACCGCCAACGGCAGCACCACCAAGCGCTGTCCGAATTCGCCCACGAGCAGCGCCAACTTCCACGGCACCCACACCGGTGCCGGCCGCAGCGTGAGCAGCGCCAGGCCAAACAGGCCCAACGCCACCAGCAGCAAGATCCACGGAAGCACCATGACCCTCACTACGCCCGAAACGTCGCCGCGGTTGAAGCCATTTTCAGCGTGTGCCCCGCCCACCTCTGCGTTTGCATCGCGCCATGCCTCGCCTCGACCAACTCCTCGCCAGCCTCGGCTACGGCTCGCGCCGTGAAGTGCGGGACTGGCTGAAGGCAGGCCGCGTGACCGTGCGCGGGGCGGCCGAGTCCGACCCCGGGAAAAAGGTCACGGCGGAGGAGGTTGTCGTGGATGGCGATCCACTTGACCACCCGGACGGCCTGCTGTTGCTCCTGCACAAGCCGCTGGGCCTCGTGTGTTCGCATGACGAACGCGAAGGACCGAACGTCTATTCGCTGCTGCCTCCGCGCTGGCGGGCGCGCAATCCCGTGGTCACGTCCATCGGCCGGCTCGACAAGGATACGAGCGGCCTGCTGTTGCTCACCGATCAAAGCGCCTTGGTTCACCGGTTGACCTCGCCCAAGCACAAGGTGCCGAAGCTCTATCGCGCGACCTTGGACCGCGAACCACCGGCCGGCCTCGCGGACCTGTTCGCCAGCGGCACGCTGCAGCTCGAAGGGGAAAAGGCGCCCTGTGCACCGGCCGAGTTGCGCCTGACCGGACTACGTGAAGCCGATCTTGTCCTCACCGAGGCCAAATACCACCAAGTGCGGCGCATGTTCGCCAGCCAAGGCTGCACCGTGCTCACCTTGCACCGCTCGCGGTTCGGCGACCTGGACTTGGGCGACCTCGCGCCGGGGGAGTGGCGCGAGCTACCGTTGGACACCTTTGGTCCGGCCTGAGCCGCCGTCCTCGCGTCGATTGTGTCGGCGACGGTGGACGCGCAGGTCCCTCTGCGCGTTTCCCCGCCCGCCGGCAGAGGGACCTGCCGGCCCACCCCCGGTTGCCCAGACGGGTGTCCGCGAAATGCATTTCCTTCGCCGCGGCGGCGCCTAAGCTCCGCGCCACTCATGTATGACTTTCCTCTCACCGGCGCCCAAAAGCGCCATCTGCGCGGCCTGGGCCAGCGGCTCGACGCCACCCTCCACATCGGCAAGGACGGCGTGACCCCGAGCGTCCTCGCGGAATTGCAGCGGCAGTTCAAGCACCACGAGCTCATCAAGGTGCGCCTGCACGGCCTGGAGCGCGGCGAGCGCGACCCGGTCTGCGTCCAGATCGCCGACGAGGGCCGGTGCGTGCTTCTCGGCACCGTAGGCCACACGGCGTTGTTTTTTCGCCAGCAGCCCGACTCGGAGCGGCGCACGATCGAGCTACCCTGAGCCGGCCTTGATTTTCCACAATTGCGCACCTTCCGGGTTTCGCCCATTGGTTTACGCAATCCTCTCCCTCCCATGAAGACTCGTCTTCGCCTTATTATCTCCGTCGCGGTGCCGGCCCTGCTGCTCGGTG
>JAPOIC010000190.1 GCA_029979145.1 Opitutaceae bacterium | reverse complement strand
GCTGAACAATCTCGAGTTTGACCACGCCGACATCTTTAGCGACCTCGCCGACGTGCAGCGCACCTTCCGTCACTTGACGCGCATCGTGCCGCGCAATGGCTGGATCGTGATGAATGGTGACGACGCCAACTTGGCCGCGCTCGGCCCGACGCCATGGACGCAGGTCGTGAAAGTCGGCACCGGCGCGACGTGCGACGTGCAGCTGGCCGATTTTGCCGAAGATGCCGGCGGCGCTAGTTTCGAACTCGGTTGGCGAGACCAGCCTTGGGCGAAAATCCGCTGGAGCCAGCCGGGCTTGTTCAACGCGCGCAACGCCGCCATGGCCGCGACGGCCGCGGGTCTGGCCTTGTTTCCCGATGATCCCACGCGATTGAAACTGGACGCGCTCAGCGCGTTTCGCGGCGTGCGCCGCCGACAAGAGCTGCGGGTCAACACGCCCAAGTTGAAAGTGGTGGAGGATTTCGGCCATCACCCGACGGCGCTGGCCGAAACGCTGCGGTCCTTCCGGGCGCGTTTCCCGGGGCATGAAATCCACGCGGCGTTTGAACCGCGCAGCAACACGTCGCGCACACGCGTGATGCAGGTGGGTTTCATGCGGGCGCTGGCGCTGGCGGATGACGTTTACCTTGGTGCGGTCGCGCGCTCAGAGCAGCTCAAGGCCGAGGAGCGGTTTGATCCGGAAGCGTTGATCTCCTTCTTGGACTCGCAGGGCGTGACGGCTTGCACCGCGCCGACCAATGCCGAGTTGCTGGACCGGTTGCAGCGCGCGACGCTGGCACCGGGCGAACATCCGCGGTTGGTGGTGTTTTTCACCAACGGCGCGTTTGACGGCATCATCGGCCGCTACGTCGACGCAGCGCGCGCTCAGTAGGGCGAAAGGGTGTTCGGCCGATAGCGCTGGATGTCCAGCGGCTGGTCCGACGGGTAAAAGGCCACGACGTCCTCATATTTCATCAACAGCCACGGCGAGCTGGGAGCGGAGCCGTTCTTCGTGAATACGATGTTGTCGGCGATGTAGACGCAGGAGTGAATGACATCGCCGTTGGGCAGCGTAAAGAGATAGACGTCGCCGTAGCGCGGACGACCGGTGACCGTGTGGTAGTTGCTGCGAAACGTGAGGGCGACTTCGTTGAGGTCCTGATAGCGTGGATTGGGTTCTTGGTTGAAGAAGTTCAGCACTGTCCAGTGGCAGTCCATGTAGGAATTCACCCCGGGATCATTGGGAGCGGGGTAGCTGTAAAGGCGGCTGCGGGCGAAGCGCGGCAGCAGATGCACAATATCCACCGCCGTGCTCGTGCCGCGCCGCTTGAGGGAGTTCAGCAGCGGAACGATGTCCTTCGCGCCGGGGAACCCCCAGTAGTTTTCGAGCGCCTCCACGTCGGTGCTGGCGTCAACCCGCAGCTTGAGCATCAGCGTGGACTTGCGTGCGAGGGTCTTGAGCAGCTGGGTTCTTTCTTCGCGGGATTGGAGATCGGGAATCACCAGCGCCTGGTCGGAAAAGAGCAGGGAGTTGCCGCGGGAATAGAGGAGCGGCTCGATCTTCGCGATGGTTTCGGGCTTCAGTCCGCTGTCCTTGAACCACTCGTCGCGCGCATTGAGGGTGAAGCGATAGGGCTCGGCCTGCGCGGCATTGTCCGGAAAGGCGGCGAGGGCCGTGTAAATGACGGTGCGGGCCTGCGGCGTGAGGCGAAGCACCACGTCCTTGGGCGCGCGAATCGCGGTCGTGGCTCCCTCCGTGGTCCAGAGTTCAGGTCGAGAGAGCGTCGCGATGGTCGCGGCGTCGAGTCCGGCGGCGCGCCACAGGGTCGCAAACGCGTCGCGGTCGTAACCTTGGAAAATCCACAACGTGTGATCGGTGGCGGGAAAGGTCGGGATGATCTGTAACTCCGGCGGCTCGGTCAGGATGCCGATGTATTCCAACTGGCCCCAGGGGCCGGGCGCACAGGCGGTCGCGCCTTCGCCGGCGGTGAGGGCTGGCACCGGATGGGGCGTCGGTGCTGGGACGGCCGGCTTGCGGCCGCCGAAGAAAAACAGGCCGACGGCCAGCCACGGACCGAGGATCGCGATCAGCAATAGTGCGACGGTGCGGCGCGAAACAATCGAAGCGGGTCCGGAAGGTGCGGGTGTGCCCATGGGAATGACGCCGGGAGTCTGAAGGGCGCCGGACCGGAATCAACCTTCCGCTGAATCGACGCCGGGTTCGGCCGGCGTTTGTGGTTCGGCTTTGACCGATTCGTCCGGTCCCAGCCAGGCGTCGAGCCGGGCCTTTTGCTCAGGCGTGGCGTCTGGCCGGACCTTGAGCTTCCACGTCGCAGTGGGCGTTTCCGCCAAGGTGGCGTGCAAGGTCAGGACCTGGCCGCGGCGGGCGATGAGCAGTTCGACCGTGTCGCCGGGGTCGCGGTAGCGCAGGATGGTGTTGGGATCGCCGGTGTGGAACCCGTCCACGGCAAGAATCTCGTCGTTGATGTAAAGCCCGGCGGCGTAGGCCGGGGTGTCGCTGCGGACGTCGGTCACCGTGCCATTGCGCACCGTGGCGCCGAGCCAGCCCGCGGGTCCGTCCGCTGGTTCGAGGCCGTTGGGGAGCAGGGAGGTGTCGGGCTTCTTCGGCTCCTCGAACATCAGGCCATACCAATCGAGCATGGGCTGGTAATCGAAGCGGCCGGGAGTGCGGATGTGCCGCTCAAACCACGGCGTGAAATCGGAGCCGGCAATCTCGCTGACAAGCGCGGTAAACTCCGCCTCGGTGTAGCCGTGATCGCCGCTGTAGCGGGCATTGGCAGAGCGCATCACGTCGTCGAGCGACGTCACGCCGTCGGTGGCCTGCTGAATCGCCGCATCCAGCAACTGGGCGGCGACCGCACCGGCGCTGTAGTAGCTGATGCGCGTGTTGGCGGAATTCTCGTCGGGCCGGTAGCCCTTGATCCACGCGTCGAAGGAAGACTCGCTCAACGACTGCACGAGCCGGCCCGGGGTGCGCTCGATCCCGGCGATGGATCCGCTGAGGCTGCTGAGCAGATCGGCGCGCTTGTAGAAACCGGCGCGGCGCAGGAGCAGGTGCTGATAATAGCTGGTGATGCCTTCCACGACCCAGAGCGTGCGGGTGTAGGCCTCGTGTTCGTAAGGGAAGGGCCCGAGCTCGACCGGCCGCAGGCGCTTGCCGTTCCATTGGTGAAAATACTCGTGACTCACGAGCGAAAGCCAGGAGTTCAACCCACTGCGAGTGCTCGAAAGCCAGCGGTCCGCCATCATCACGAAGGACTGCTTGTGCTCCAGTCCGCCGCGGCCGCCGATGAGCAGGTTGAACACGTAGTACGGGTCCTTCGCCGGCAAGCCGCCCCAGAACTCCACTTGGGTGCGCGCGATCTGCTCAAAGTTTCGGGCCGCGCGGGCGTTGTCCCACACGCCGGCGCCGCCGACGGTCACGAGGAAGTGTTGGGCGCCAGCGACCTCGAACGAATCGACCTGCGGTGAACCCGCCAGGATCGGGCTGTCCACGAGGGTATCAAAGTCGGTGGCGACATAGGTGTGGGCCGCCTCGCCGGCCGGCAACGGAGTGTAGACGCCGGCCCAGCCTTCGGGGAGTTCAACGCGCACCGTGTGGGCGCGGGCGACGCCATCGGCGAGGGTCAGGAAAGTCGGCGCGCCGTTGAGGATGGCGAAGTCGCCCTCGATGAAGTTGGTGCGCACACTGGGTTCCCAGCCATAGACGCGGTAGGTCAGGCGCACGCGGTCTTGGCCCGTGGTGGTAATCTCCCAACGGTTCTTCTCGGTCTTGGTGACGGCGAGCGCGGTGCCGTCCAGCGTGGCGGCAGTGATCCGATCAATGTTCCGGGCGTATTCGCGCACGAGATAGGAGCCGGGCGTCCACACCGGCATGAACACTTCGATTTGCGCGGCGCCGGCGGTGGGCAGGTCGGCCTGAACTTCGACGTAATGGTGCAGGGCTTCCGGGAAGCGCAACGTGTAGTTCACCGCGGGCGGCGGCGCGGCGCGCAAGCTCGCGAGGGCAGTCAGGGAAACAATCAGGAGGCAGGACAGGTGACGCAAACGCATGAAGCGCGATGAAAAACCGGTTCGCCGGTCCACGGCGAGCCTCATCGACGGCGCGGCAGCGTCAGGAGGCATTACCGACCGCCTCGCCGCCGCTGACTTGGTCGCCGTCACGTCGCCACCGGTAGAGCAGGGGGCGCTTGGTGCGATCAAGCTCCTTGAAAAGAGGCGGTTGGGCGCGCTTGGGCAGCGTGAGTTTCGTCAATCCCGAGGCGTCGCAGTTAAGGAAACGTGCGTAGGGCTTGAAATGCTCCGGCCGGCCGATGATGCGCGACCAATCCGCCGGCGTCGCCTGCGGTCGCCGATCGAGCGCGAGAAACGCATAGGGCAGGCTGCGCAGGTCGATGCCGGCGCGCTGGCCGAATTTCACCCAGTTGGAATCCGCAAAGATTTCTGAGGGCGGCGGCGCGAAGAAGTGACACCAGTGCCGTTCGTTGCCCTCGGCAAACATCGGGCAGGC
>JAPOIC010000007.1 GCA_029979145.1 Opitutaceae bacterium | reverse complement strand
GAGCAACGTCGCGCGATAACCCGCCGGCAATCGCAACTCCTGTCCATCGCGCCACAACGCGTCCCAAGCCTTCGTCTCCTCCGGCGCCGCTTCGCGCTCGAACCGCACGCGTTCGGCACGCGAGTAGCGCGACAGAAACGCCCGCACCCGTCCACCGCGCCACCAGTCGTGGCGTTGCTCGGGCAGTTGTGACGGCCGCAGCCGCCAACCGGGCATGACGAGGCCGTTGTCATGCGTCCACATCGGCGGACGCACCACCTGCGGCGTCTGCCAGTCCGCCGGCCGGGGACTCAACCGCGTCGTCTCAATCTCCGCCGCACCGCCAATCACATGATAAAATCCCGGCAGCGCCGCGCCCCACTTGACCGCGTCGAGTCGTGCCGCCTTCCACTTCGCCACTCCGGTCGTGAACCGCTCGCCGCCATTCCCAGTGGCCGCGCAGGCGAACCCACCGCGGAAAGTCGCCCGCCCTACTGGCGCCACGGGCGGACGCGCCCACCACACGAGCGCCTCCAGGCGTCGCCGTCCCGGTTTCAAGGTGATCGCATAGGCCGACGCCGACCAGCAGGGCACATCACCCGTGTCCGGTCCGCGAGCGATCAACGCCCCGTCCAGCGCCAGCGCGTAGACTAAGTCGGCGCTCACCTGCAGCGTCACGACCTCTTTCTGCTTCACTTTCACGTCGAGGCGGAAAAGCACGTGCCCCGCCCTCTCCGCGTCCAATTCCGGATGCCACAACCAGGCCGCCTCATCCAAGGCGTAGCGCGGCTCGACATTCGGGGTCGTGCGCGAAGCAAACGGCTGCGGCATGGGCACGCGGCGACAGACACTCTCACCGGCGAAGGGGGCGAAAAGCATGGTTCGCACTTACCCCGCTGCGCGCCGGCCCGGCGAGACAATTGCGCTCAACCAAGAATTCCGGCGAGGTCCTTGCTCAACTGAAACGCCGACCGCACCGCGAGAAACTCGTCCAACAGTTCCCGTGGCGATCCGGCCCGCGGAAACAACAGGTCCACGCTGGCCCCGGTGCAGCGCACCTCCGCTTCCACCTCCGCCACGCTCACCCGGCACTCGCTGCAATCCGACGGGTAGTCGACCCGCAGCGTCGTCTCCTCATCCAGCGCCTCGATGGCATCGATGATCGCCTCCACGCTCGCGCCTCGGCGCAACGTGAAGGAGAGCTCGGAAAATACCCCGGCAAACACGGCGTTGAATTCGTCGCGCCGCACCAAGTCGCCGTCCTTTACGTCGAGCAGCGTCTGCGTCACCGCGTAATCCGAAGGACTCGCCGGATCCACGGCGTATACGATCTCAAACGCAAAATCGCGGGCCGACAACACCGCCTGCGGTCCGGTCACCGTCAGCGCCAGCTCCTTCCGTTTGTAGCCAAGGCCCGCGCGCACGGATTGAAACACCCGCTCCGCTTCCTCCGCCAATTCGCCCGCGCACAGCCGGCCGAGAAACGCATTCGTGGTCGCGTTCGCCGCATCGGGCAGCGTGTGCCGGCCTTTCTTGAAACCGCCGAGGGCCTTCACCGCACCGCCACCGCGGCCGATAAAACGCAGGTCGGCGATCACGCTCGCGGGCACGGCTTCAGGCATCCCGCCAAGCAAGCGCGGCGCATCGCGCCGCGCCAACCCAAATTCTCCTTCCCCTCCTCCCGACCATTCCTCGGTTCCCGCAGGTTGTAACGTAATACGTTACAACCTGCCGCGGGCGCCGCCGCTCCCACCATCGGGCCCCAGCGAACAACCTAATGCACCGTTTCGCCAAATCACTATGTAACGTATTACGTTACAAATCAACGCAGCCGGCTCCCCCTCCAGGGCAGGGCCTTTTGTAATATAATACGTTACTAACGGACGCCCACCCGGCCGGGGTTCGGGCCAGGCGGCGCCTCAGGCAGCGCGGGCCGGGCCGCGGACGAGGCGGCAGATCAGGGCGATGAGGCCGACGAACAGCGCGATGGGCAGCCAGACCGGCGTGAGCGCGGCGACGACCACCAAGCCGAGCACGGCGGCGGCCCACACGCCCGCAAGGACGGCGGCCGCAATTCCGATCATGAGGCCGCCGATCATCAGGATCGGACCGACCACGATGGGCGCGAGCTTCATCGCAATGAGGAAAAGGAAGACGATACCGAGGACTTTCAGGAAAGTGTTCATGCCATCAAAACCCGGCTGGGGCGGAGAAGTTTCAGGAAAGCACGCCGCGGGCCGTCACTTTTTCATCGGAACGGCTTGCTTGGCGCCCATCACCGACTCGACGGCCTGCAGGAAGGATTCGCTCAGCAGGTTCACGGTCATGTCCTGCGGGAGGTAGCCGGCGATGTTCTTGAACGCCTCGCTCATGGACTTGGCGACCTCGATGCGGACAAACGCCTCGGAACCCTCGGCCGAATAGGCACCGAGCTTGAGCTTGGTGGCCTCGGCCTCGGCCTTGCCGAGCGCCTCGATGGCTTGAGCGCGCAGGAGCGCGGCCTCCTGCTCACCTTGGGCGGCGAGCACGTTGCGATTCTTGTCGGCCTCGGCCGCGAGTTCGACGCGCTTGGCCGCAGCCTGGGCGTCGAGCACTTGCTGCTCCGCGAGTTTCTGGGCGCTGAGGATGCCGACTTCCTTGTCGCGCTTGGCATCCACGACCGCCTTTTCATAGGCGGCCTGGGCCTCGGCCTTCGCGCGCTCGGCGCGGGCTTCAGCGGCGCGGGTTTCCTCGATCGCGCGCAGGCGTTCCTGCACGGCGACCTGACGCGCCTTAATCTGTTCGACATAGGCCGGATCGAGGCCGATGTGCTCGATCACGAAGTTTTCCACGATCACGCCGCGTTTGCGCAGCTCGGAGTCCGGCGCCATCAGCGCGCTGGAGATGTCGCTCTGCAACTTTACCAAGCCCTCGCCGGAGTAGGCATCGAGGGCGGTGCGCGTGGTGGCCTGGTCCTTGACAACGCGCATGAGTTCGGGCCGCAGGATCTTTTCCTCGACGTTTTCGCGCACGGTCTTGTGCAGGTCGACCACATGCATGGGGTCACGGCGCCAGCGGATGTTCAGTGAGATCCGCATGTCCTGACCCTCGGACGACTGCACGAGGTAGCTGTCGCGACCGCGGCCCTCGCCGTAGGTGTTCATCGCCGCGTCGTTCATCACGAACACCTGCGACGACATGTCGTATTTGTAGATCTTCTGGGTAAAGCCCGGGAACAGGATGTAAGTCTTCGGCTGCAACGGCTCGGCTTCGACGCCGCCGTCCCAGGTTTCCTTCACGCCGATCTCGTTGCCCTCGACCGTGGTGATATCGACGATGAAAACGCTGGCAACCACGAGGGCGATAAGGATGAGGCCGGCAACGATGAGGCTGATGATTTGTTTCATGACAGAGACTGAGGGGTTACTTGCGGTTTTTGATCAGGTAGATCGTGCACACCACGAGGTAGACGAGGAACACGATCCCGATGACGGGCAGGAGGAGGCGGATGGTCGTGGACTTGAGTTCGTAGACGAGCGCGAACACGACCGCCCAGGCGATGACAAACATCGCCACGACTTTCCACGAGAACGGGTTCTTGGGCGTGAGCTCAATGACCGGGTCCGGATCAGACATGCGGCCATTGTGAGGTTGCCCCCGCCGCGACGGCCAGCGCAGATTTGGTTTTTCGAAACATGGCCGCGGATTCCAACGCCCTCCCTGTCGTGTGCGCGCTGATCGAGCGCGACGGTCGCGTCCTGCTCGCGCAACGCCCCGCGGACAAGCACCTCGGCGGCAAATGGGAATTCCCCGGCGGCAAGATCGAGGCCGGCGAAGCCCCCGCCGCCGCCTTGGTGCGGGAGATCCGCGAGGAGCTCGGCTGCGAAATCCAAATCGTCCGCGCCCTGCCCGCCTGCACGCATGCCTATCCCTCGCTGCGGATCGAACTGATTCCGTTCGTCTGCACCCTGCCGCCCGGCTCATCGCCGCCGGTCAACGGCGAGCACGCGGCCATCGCGTGGGTGCAGCCCGATGAACTCTTGGCGCACGACCTAGCGCCGGCCGACATCCCGGTCGTCACCCACTACTTGCAGCGTTAACCCCATGTCTACCCCGGCTCCCCTCCCGCCACACCATCACCTGGTGCGCCGTCAACTCATCGCCAAGGGCACCGCCGCCTTTGCCGCGAGTCCGGCCCGCGCCACCGGTGACCGCGCTGCCGTGGCGCGTTGGACTCAGACGCAATTTCGCAGCTACTACGGGGACCTGCGCGACTTCATCAGCGGCCCGCTTCACGCCCGCGTCGTCGGTCGCGGCACCGGCCCCGGGTTTCGCTACGAGAACGTATTGTTCGAGTCACACCCCGGCTGGGACGTGAACGCCACGGTGTATCTGCCGGCGACGTTCGAGTCGCCGCGTCCGGCGGTGGTCGTGCCCGTCGGTCACTCCGGCAAGCAGTTCGCGGCGTATCAACTGCCCTGCCAGTACTTCGCCCGCGCGGGATTCATCGCCATCACCTTTGATCCCCCGGGCGTCGCCGGAGAAAAGCAGGCAGGCAACGATCATTTTTTTGACGGCGTGCGCTGCCATCTCACCGGCGACACCTCCAGCCGTTACTTCATCGGCGACGTGTTGCGGGCAATGGATTATCTCGAGACGCGGACCGATGTGGACCCGACACACGGCTTTGCCTGCACCGGCGTGTCCGGCGGCGGCCACTCATCCGTGTTTGCCGGCTTGCTCGATGATCGCGTTACCGCCGTGGCCCCCTCGTGCTGCCTGGCACCCCAAGTGTCACTCGTGCTGGAACGCAGTTACAGCAGTTGCCCCGAAACCCTGATGCCGGGACGCCTGCGGGACGGCCTCGAAGATTCGGACCTGGTGTGTGCGCTCGCTCCGCGACCCGTGCTGATGATGGCAGGCCGCGACGACGAAGTTTACGTGGCCAAGGAGAGCCAACGCATCGCGGCGCTGGCGGCGGCGCATTACCAATCCGTCGGTGCAGCGGACAAGTTCACCTATTTCGAAGACGAGGGCGGACATGACTACAGCCTGCGCCAAGCCCGGGCCTTTTGCGCCTGGCTGCGCCGGCACTGGCAGTTGCCTGACTCCACCCCGCTGCCCGACCCGCCGGACCCGACTTTCGCGCTGCTGCCGCCCGAAGATCTCCAGTGCCACCCCAACCCCCGCGGCAACATGGTCACGCTGACCCAACAACGCGCGGCGCAGCTCGCCACCGCGCACGCGGCCCCGGATCAAGCTACGCTGCAGGCCATCGCCGGCATGAGCCCGGCATTGGTCGCACCGGAAATAGTGGCGGAGTCGCCCGGCCAGAAAACGTGGTTTCATACTTGGCGCGAGGTGCAGGTGTCGACCGAGCCCGACATGCTCGTGCCGGCGTCCCTCGCCGAGTGCCCGGAAGCGCAGGCGACTCTCTGGCATTTTAATGCCGCCGGCCGGCTGAAACTCGCCGAACGAGGCGGCCTGCTGACGGAAGTCATCAGCCACACGAACCGCGACCGACCGAAGACCAATCTGCTCGCGGCCGATTTGCGCGGCTGGGGCGAGACCGCGCCAGCGGCCACGCCTTACGAATTTGTTTCCTGGGGAGGTCCCGATCGCTTTCTCAGCTACGTCAGCGCCTCGCTCGCCGAACCAGTCGAGGCCCAGCGCCTGCGCGATGCGTGGCAGCTGTCGCGCCTGTTTCCAAAGTCGGGCCGCACAGTCCTGCACGCCACGGGTGCTGCCGCCCCCGTCGCGTTGCATTTCGCCGCGCTGACCCGCCGGTTCGACGCGGTGGTGCTGCAGGACGCGCCGGCCAGCTATGCGGATCTGCTGACGACCGCCGACTTCAACTGGCCCCACGACCTCGTGTGGCCCGGCGTGCTGCGCGCCTACGACCTGCCCTTGCTGGCCGCGTCCATCGGTTGCCCGGTGCATTGGATCAACCCGCGCGATGGCGCCAACGCACCCTTGCCCGCGGGCCAAACCCAAAAGCAGCCAAACGTGACTTGGCATCACACCATGAACGAAGACGCGCAAGTGCAGCTGATTCTCACCCTGCTCCACGGAACATGAGTTGTAGGGCGGGAATTCCGATTCCCGCCTCGAATGGTTTTCGCGTTCGATTTGGCGGGGATTGGAATCCCCGCCCTACACAATCACCGCCGCGTCTGACGGCGATAAGCCGACGGGGAGAGTCCCGTGCGCTGCTTGAAGAGCTTCGAGAAATGAAACTCGTCGCAAAATCCGAGTTCCGTCGCGATCGCGCGCAACGGCCGCTCATCGGCCGCGAGCCGCAGGCAGGCCTCGTCGACCAAGCGCAGCAATCGATAGCGCGCCGGCGGCACGCCTTTCAATTCGGCGAATCGTTTCCGAAATCGTTCGTAGGATATACCGGCGCGGGCGGCGAGTTGCGCCGGATCCGGCGCCGCCTCCGGACGTTCCAACTCCCGGCAAACCGCATCCAGCCACGCCGGCGGTTCGTCGCCCTGACGGGTGAGCCGCGGCCGCCACGCCGCGCGCAGATCCGCCAACACGCCCTGCAAGCGCCCCAGCTCCAGCAAGGCCGCCGCCGGCCCCTCCCCCGGTTCGCGGCACACATCCCTCAAGCGCCGATGCCACGCCGCCACGGGCTCCGCATGCCACACCGGCTCGCGCGGATCCAGCAACCCCGCGGCACGCCATTCCGCAAACACCGGACCGTTGAACACAAAATAGATTTCGTCCCACTCGCCGCCGGGCTCCGGACCGTATTCGTGCGGCACATCGGGAAACACCACGATCAGGTCGCCGGCGCGCACCGGCTGGCGACGCCCAAGCCCATCGGCAAACTGTCCGCCGCCGCCCAGCAGATAGACCACCGCATAGTTGCCCAATACACGCATGGTCTCGTGCCCGATGCCCACGCTGGCCCGCAGGTGGCCCGCCAAGGAGATCCCGCCCACACTGGGGTGCAGGCCCGCCGTGGGAATGCGGCGGGATTCCGTGATGAGCGGACCGGAGCGACTCATTCGACCATATTGCACATGCTAATGCCCGAAACAACCATTCCTTTGGCCGCGTCGCTTCGGTAGGGTGACGGCGTTGTCCCCATGAGCACCCTGACGTTGCCTCGTCTCACCGCCCACAACCTGACCCTCGACACCAGCGAGGAAGCCTTCGGGTTTCTCCGCTCCTCCGAGCACCTGCTCGGCGATCCCGCCGCCCTGCGCGCGCGGCTGGAGGACGACGGCTACCTTTTCATCCGCAATTTCCTGCCGAAGGACATCGTGCGCACCGCGCGCCTTTCGATCCTGCAGCGACTGGCCGACGCCGGGCACCTCGACCCGAGCCAGCCCTTGGAGGCCGGCATCACTCGCAGTGACAACGCCCCGAAATTCATGCCGGCGCTGGCCAACCCGAATCGCGATGTCGAGCGCGTGGTGTTCGGGCCGGAACTGCTCGGTTTCTACACCCGCTTGTTCGGCGGCGAGATCCGCCACTTCGACTACATCTGGGCCCGCTCCCTCGGCCGCGGGTTCGGCACGCCGGCGCACTGCGACTTGGTCTACATGGGCCGCGGCACGCACCGTCTCCTGACCTGCTGGGTGCCCTACGGCGAGGTCCCGCTCGAGGAAAGTCCGCTCATGCTACTCGAGGACTCGCACAAGAAGTCAGAGCGCATCAAACATTACCTCGATTCCGACGTGGACTCGTATTGCGAGAACCGCCCGAAGGAAGTGCAGAAGGTGAAAGTTGACGGCGGTTGGAGCCACCCCGGCTGGCTGTCGAAAAATTGCGTGACCCTCCGCGAGAAGTTCGGCGGCCGCTGGCTCACGGCCCATTTCCAGCCGGGGGACTTCCTGACTTTCCGGATGAACATGATCCACGCGTCGCTCGACAACGCCACCGACAAGGTCCGGCTTTCGACCGACACGCGCTACCAACTCGCGAGCGAACCGATCGACGAGCGCTGGATCGGCGACAACCCCGCGCTCCACGGCAAGGCCGGCAAGCGCGGGCGGATCTGCTGAGGTAAGACCGCAGAAGTTTTCCGCGGATCACGCGGATTGACGCGGATTGATTGTAGGGCGGGGTTTCCAAACCCCGCCTTTGAATTTCAACGGCAAGGCGGGGATCAGAGTCCCCGCCCTACAATTGATGCCCTCCATTCCGCAGGAAAAATCCAATATCTCGCGTCGTTACGGCCGCCCGATATCCGTGCGCTGCAACTGCAGCTTCATCTGCAAGGCGAGGCCCTCCGACATCGTCTGGCCCATTTCCATGTCGCGGCGGCGCCGCTCGTCGCCTTCCGCGTTCTGCCGGGCGTAGGCGGCGATGAGCGCGTCCTGCGGTTTGACGAGGATGAGCATATTGCGCGCGTCGTTCTCCAAATCCGTGCGGATCGCCGTCGGCATGACCTCGCCAAGTTGTGCGGAAAATTTCTCCACGCTGCCCTGCTCGCCCGACAGCAGGTGGAAATTCTGGTCCCACTGCATCGAAACTTCGGAGCCAATCAAGTCATAGGGCGCCTGACCGAGGGCGTAGCCTTGGCGGTAGGAGCGGAAGGCGCGGATGGGTTCCGGGATTTCCGCGCCGTTGATCGCGGGCAGCCACAGGCTGTGCGCGGAGAAAATCTGGTTGCCCTCCACGCTCGTGAGGAAGCGCAGGAAATCGATCGCCTCCTTTTTGTGCGGGCTGGCGTTGTTCAGATACATCGCCATCGAGGTCTCGCCCATGCCCTCGCCGCCGGGACCCATGATGTAGTCGCCCACCTCCGGGTCGTCCGGCAGGAGCTGCGGCAGACGCATCACCTCGACGTCAAACGCCGCCGTGCGCCGGATCGTGGTGGCGTCCCAGGTGCCGGTGAACAGAAACACCGCATTGCCGCTGAAGAACTCCAGCATCGCGTCGTCGCGCCGCAACTGCAGGTAGCCGGGCTTCATCGAGTGCGAGAGCTCGCGCACGACCTTGAGGCCGGCGAGGACGTTCGGGTGCCGGTAGGTCCAGCGTCCCTCGAGATAAGCCGCGAGCACCTGGCGGTTGTAAAGGTAGAGGTAACCCGCGTCGTCGAAGCTGTGGTTGAGCTCGATCAACGGTGAGCCCCACACGGTTTGCGTGAGCCACAGGCCGTTGTCGCGGCTGCCGGCGAGGCCGTGGATCGGGCGGCCGGTTTTTTTGGCGAACTCGTTGATTCGTGCGAGCACCCGGCGGAAATCGTCGTAGCGCTCGAAGTCGGGATCCTCACCCATGATCTCGCGGTAGAGCTTTACGTTGCAGAACAGCCGCACACTCACCTCGGTCAGCGTCACGCCATAAACCTGGCCCGGATCCGGTGAATCCCGGCGCGGCCCGAGCAGCCGGTCGTGAAACGTGTTCTCCCACGCAATGCCCTCCTGCGAAGTGCCGGCATTGTATGGATTCGGCTGCGCCAGTTCGGCCGTGAGTGGTTCGAAATACCGCGCCGGCACATCCTTCTGGCCGGCCAGCCAAACGCCCCACTCGATGAGGTCCGCGCCCGTGCCCCCGGCGAGATTCGTGCGCAGCCACTGCTTGTAGACCGCCCCGGGGATGAGCATCTGCTCGACCTTCACGTGCGGGTTCAATTCCTCGTAGCGCTTGATCGCCGCGTCGATGCCCTCGGGCGGCCCGCGCTCAATCTGCCAATGCGCGATGCGGATTGTGACCGGCCGTTTCTCCGTGATCGGATCCGCACGGGTGACCACCCACCAGATTGATCCCACGTAGGCAGCCACCAACAACACGAGGCTCAGGCGTTTCGGTGCGCGTTTCATGACCGGTCCTCCCCGCGGGCGGCAAGCTGCGCGTTGATGTCCTCGAGCCGGCGCTGCACCGTGTAGGCCCGGACATTGGTGGCATACTCGCGGAGGTAGCGTTCAAAATAGACTTTTGCCTGCTCCAGTTGGCCCGTGCGTCGCGAGAGCTCGCCAATCTGCACGATCAGGTCCTCGCGCGCCGTGCCGGAGATTCCGCCGATACGGTCGGCCGCCACGAGGTGCGGCAAAAATCGCGGCAGTGGTGCCTTGAGCACGACGCCCGCCTGGCCGATTTGCAGATGTAGATCACGCCGCAAAGCCTCATCAGTGACGCGGGCCAGCACGGCCTCCGCCGCGGTGATGCGATCGCCCTCCGCCGGCAACGCGTAGAGTTTGAGCAAACCGAGCTTCACCCACCCCAGCTGCGCCCAATGGCTGTCGGGCCAGCGCGTGGCCAACTTTTCAAACAACTCGGCCGCGCGCGCGTAGTTCGGTTGCAGGTAGTGCAGTTGGTGGAGTCTTGCCTGCAGGTAAATCGCCTGCGCCGCGATCTCGTCGTCGCCTTCCGCCAACGCCGCAAACTGCTTCTCCGCGCGGGCCAGGCTGTCGTCGGTGGTCGGTTGCAGGCTCAACCACGCCACGCCGTCCGCCAGCCGCGCCTCGCGCGAGGCCTCGGGACCGGCCGGCGTCTTCAACACGCGGTTGGGTTGGTTCGCGAGAATTTCAGTCCAGGCATCGCGCGCCGCGGTCGCACAGACCGGAAAAACTCCGGCCACGACCGCGGCGGCAAGCCACAGGGAACCGCGCAGCCGCAGCCACGGGAGGGGGGAAGAAAGCACGGCCGCATCGTTGGGTTTCGGCCCGCGTCGACAAGCGTTTCCCGCGTCAAAAATTTCGCGCCCATCTACAAACCCTTTGCACGCCGTCGCGCCTTCAGTTCAACGCGCACCGAGCCGCTGCAGCTGCTGCTGAATGAGCAGGGCGCGCGCCTCGCTGAGGTATTGCGCCGCTTCCAAACGCGACCGGCGCAGCGCCACCGCCTCGTCGTCAGGGTGGCCCTCCACCAATTGGCCCAGCGCGACCACGCGCGTATCCTGCGGCAACATGGCCCAGCGCGCCGCGCGACCCTCGGTGGCAAGCGCATCCCGCACCGGTCCTGGCATCTGCTGGTCCAGGGCCTCCGCAAATTTGGCGACACTCCCGCCGGGGCCGGTCAGGAGGTGCAGATTTCGTTCGAACACCGCCCGCGTGGCGCCGCCGACCGTGATGTTCGGACCCCCGAAGGCGAAGCCGTCGTCCGGCGACAACAGACTCTCGACCTCCGGCGCCATCGGCACATCGCGAATGCTCGGCGCCCATCCGCTGTGGTCGGTGAAGAGCTTGATGCCTTCATAACTGGTGAGAAAGCGCAGGAAGTCGACAGCCTCCGCGCGGTGCGGCGTGCGCTTGTTGAGATAGAAGCCGAAGCCGGTGACGTTGTTGCCGTCAGAGAAACGACCGAGCATGGCCCGGCCTACCACGGGGTCGTCCGTCGTGGGTTGCGGCGGACGCAGCGTATCCACCGGGAAGGGCGCGAGCCGGCGCAGGCTGGTCGCCTCCCAGGTGCCCGCGAACAGAAAAAGCGCCTCGCCGTTGAGGAATTGGCGCACGGCCTCGTCGCGCACGAACTGCATGTAGCCCGGTTTCATCTGCTCCGCGAGCTCGCCGAGCAGCGCCAAGCCGGCCTGTAGGTCAGGCTCCTGGTAACTCCATTCGCCGTTGAGAAACGCCCACATCGTCTGCCGCGGATAAAGCGCCAGAAAACCGTCGCGGTCGACCCGCTGGGCCACGCGGTTGGTGGCGCCCCGCATGTAAAACGCCATCAGCCAATAGACATTGTCTCGGCTCCCGGCGAAAGGATACACCGGCCGGCCTCGCGCCGCGCCGTAGGCCTGCGCCTGAGCAAACAACTCGCGCATCGCCGCAAAGTCCGCGGGCGGTTCCTCGGTCCCGGTGATTTCGCGCAGGAGGTCGCGGTTGCAAAAGAGCCGTTGCGAGCCGCGCGACAGCGTCACGGCGTAATACTGTCCGGGCTCGGGCGAATTGATCCGCTGTTCCGAGAGTTCGTCCGCAAAGGTCTTCAACCACGGCAGACCTTCCAGGCCGGTTCCCCGATTGTAGGGATTGGGCTCCCGCAGGTCCTCCGTCACCGGGTCGAAATACCGCACGGGCAGGTCCGCCAGACCGTCGAGCCACGCGCCGTATTCGACGATGTCCGGCGCGGTGTCGCCGGAAAAATTCGCGCGCATCCACTGCCGATAGACAGGGCCGGGCACCATCACCTGCTTCACGCGGACGCGCGGATTCAGCTCCTCGTAGCGCTTGATGACCGCATCGATGCCGTCGGGCGGACCGAGCTCGATCTGCCAGTGGGCGATGCGGATCGTCACATCGCGTTCGTCCACGAGCGGCGTGGATTTCGTAAACACCCAGTAGACCGCAAACACATATCCCGCGACGAATAGCGGCAGGGCGAGTCGCAGACGCGGGATCGTCTTCACTTTCCATCCTCCCGCGCGGCCAGCGCCGCGTCGACTTCATGCAGGCGCTGCCGGACGTTGTAGCTGCGCGTGCTAGTCGGATACTCGGCGAAGAATCGCTCAAAATAACGACAGGCCTCGGCCAGACGGCCGGCACGGAAGGAAAGTTCTCCGAGCTGAATCACGAGGTCTTCCGGCGTGATGCCCATCAGCCCCCCGAACGCATCCGCCGCCTGCAAATGCGGCAGCACTTCTTCCAACGGCAGCTCATAATACAAAGCGGCCCAGCCGATCTGCAGCTGCAAGTCGCGCTGCAACGCAGACTCGGAAATCTTGGTCAACACTGCCTCGGCCGCGGCAACTCGATCCCGTGGATCCGCCGGTTCTGCGGTCGCGTAGAGCGTCACCAAGCCGAGTTTCACCATCCCCAACTGCGCCCAATGACTGCCGGGCCAGCGCCGATCCAGCTCGCGGTAGAGCTCTGCTGCGCGCGCCAGGTCCGGCTCTCCTTTCTGCGCCTGGTGCATGCGCGCCTGCAAGTAGAGCGCCTGCGCCGCGAGCGCATCATCGCCCTGCGCCAGCCGCGCAAAAACCGGTTCAATCCGCGCCCAGTCGCCATCCGACAACGGCGGGCGCGCCATCGCCAGCAACGCCTCCGCCAGCTCGCGCGTCCGCGCATCGACAGCGTCGAGCTCCCCCAAGGCCGCGCTCGCCTCCAACGGTTGGTTGCTCGCCGCGAGCATCCACACGTCGTCCAATGTCGGCTCGGCCGCCGTCAGCGCCAGCGCCGACGCAAGCGTCAGACACGCCGCGCCCAAGTTGGGGAAACTTCGGGGCATCCGCCCATGCTGAAGAACCGCCCCACCCCCGCACAAGCCCACGCTGCGCCATGACAAAGTTTCCGGCGCGCACCGCGTGATACGATCCCGGCAAACCGGTTTTACAGGAGAAAACGGAGGCAACTGAGCAAACTCGGTTATCTCCGTTACCTCCTGTGCAATTCCGCTGATGCCTCAATCGCCGCGCGCATGGCCTCGACGTCGCGTTTCACGGTCGCGTGGTCGCCGAGTTGCTTGGGATCGCGGAAACGCTCCAGCAAGGTCGTGAGTTTCTCCGGCAGCTCGCCGCCGTTCGCAGCGCGGAGGGCGCGGAGTTTTTCCCACTCCTCGATGCTGTCGCGGAGCAGCTCCCAGTGCACTGACAGCCGTGGGCCGGGATAGACGAGGAAGGAATCGCCCGGCGGCAAGTCGCGGCGCCAGGGGTGGCAGGAGTAAAGCGTCTCGCGCAGCGGATTCTCCGGCCAGGTGGTGAAGGCCCAGCGGAGGATGCCGTCGTAGCCGTTGACCGCCGTGTAGTAACCCAGCCACAGGCTCTCGGCTGGCGGGCTTTGCACAAAGGTGTTCGGGCGCTTCGGATCGAGGCACACGTAGAAGGTCGTAATGCGGCCCTCGGCGCGGCGGCGCGCGATGTCGCGCAGGAGATCGTCGCTCGCGCGGTCGAGAATGATGGTGAAGTCCGCCAGATCGAGGCCGGTGTAATGCGAAGGCGCCTGGTTGCCGGCGAGCGCGGCCTTGAGCCGCGGCGCGTTGGTGCGCACGAGCTCCATCATCGCCGCCATCATTTCGGCCGGCGCTTCGTCCACCGCCAGGCGCGCGATGTTCAGCCAACCCTTCGCTTCAAGGTGTCGTTCAAAGTCCCGGAGAAACGGCCCCCAATAATCTGCGAACTCCGCCGAGCCCTGTTCGCACATGGCCCAGCGCGTGTCGCCGGTGGCGGCATCGGTGTATTCCAACCGACCCGACCACGTGAGCATGGAGTAACAATTGATCTGCGCCGTGATGCCGCAGCCCATCGCGTAGGCCACGTAGCGGTCGAACACCGTGTAGTCGTAGGTCCACGTGCCGTCCGGGTGCCGCACATGTTCCACCATCGTCTCATAGTCGTCGAAATCCCGGCTACCCCACGGCCGCGGCGTGATCGTCGTGGTGATGACCTTTTGGCCCGCCTGCGCGAGTTCCGCGATGTAAGGCCGCATCACGGCCAAGTGCTCCTCGCTCCACGGCTTCACGCCATGCCAACGCGCGATCGACCACGGGTGCTGCCAGATATCGAGGTGAAACGCCCAGTCCTTCGGCGCCGGCAAGGTCGCCCGTAACACCTCAAGCGTCAGGGGAAATTCCAAGGGCGGCGTGCCGTCGGCCTTGAGCGTCAGCACACCGGTGTAGGTGCCCGGCATCGCGTCACGCGGCGTCTCCACCGTGAGCCAGACCGCGCGATACGAACCGGCCGGCATCGCCAAGCGTTCCGCTTCGTCCAGCACGTCGCCCATCAGCGAGCCGTCAGCCAAGACATGGCGCACAAAACGCGCCGCAGGGTGTAGGGCGGGGTCTCCGAACCCCGCCTTGTTTGCGCCGCCATCCTGCGGCGGGGTCAGGCGACCCCGCCCTACATTTTCAATCCGGCGCAAGGGCGACACTTCCGCCCGCAACCCGCTCAAGTCAGCGGCCGTCCAAACCACGAACTGCCCATGCACACGCTCGCCGCGCCACGCCTTGGCCTGCCAGGCCCCGCCGGTGGCGGCGAGCGGCACATTGGACGCGTCGTATTGCACCAGCGGATCAACCACCGCGCCTGCGAGCGCGAGTGGCGTCGGTCGCGCGAAGGCGGCAAGCTCCACGAGATAAGGTCCGCGTTCTCCCGGGGTCGCGCGGTTCACGGTCAAACGCAGAAACCGCACCGCGACGGGCGTCGGCAGCAGGATCTCAATGCGCCCGGCGGGAATCACGCCCGTGCCCGCGCGGCGATCCCATAACTCCGACCACGCCGCGCCGTCCGTCGATCCTTCCAGCACCATTTGAAACGACCGCGTGCCCGGCGAGCGCAGGTAAAGGTTCACTTGCGCAATTGCTCGCGCCTCCGGCAGCTCCAACTGCACCCACGCGGGAAAATCCTTCGAGGTCCAAAACATCACCGTGTCGTCCACGATGCCGTCGTGCACAAATTCCGGCCGCTGTTCGTCGTCGTGACCCGACGCCGTGACCACCGCGCCGCGCAGGACGTCCGCATAGGCCGGCGCCGTCAGCCGCGGCACCGCCGGCTCATACGGGTGATGCCGCGCGGTGAATGGCTCGGTTGCGGTCGCCCCCCGCATGGACCACGTCGCCACCGTCACGATCAGGGCCAGCGCAAAGGAGCGTTTCATCTCCCGCAGGCTGGTGCGGCGCCGCGCGCCGGACAACGGCATTCCCGCGGATTATTCAGCTCAAACAAGGTGGATCCGCCGGTCCGTCAGCGGGTGAAGCGTGCTCGCCGGCCGTGGGACCGGCCGACCCACCTCTGGCACCGCTCCATCTCCCTGGGTGGACGCGCCGGTCGCGCGGCGCGTTGCAGCGTGCTCGCCGGCCATGGGAGCGACCGGGCCACCTTCGATCCCGCATGACGGGATTTCGCCCCATCGGGGCTTGGCCCCGGCGCGCCGATGCGTAGCAATGGAGTCCGCGATGCGCCCCAACCTCCTGCTCATTACCTCCGACCAGCACCGGTTCGACCACCTCGGCTGCTACGGGACCCCCGGATTCGTGACGCCCAACCTCGACCGCATGGCCCGCGAGGGCGCGCATTTCAACCGCGCCTATACCCCCTGCCCGATCTGCACGCCGACGCGCGTCTCGCTGCTCACCGGCCAATACCCCTCGCGCCATGGCGCCTACTCCATCGGCGTCACGCTCGATCCGTTTCCCACCGTCACCCTGCCCGCCGTCCTCGGCGCCGCCGGCTACCACACCGCCCTTTTCGGCAAGCACCACTTCGTGCGCCGCGACGACGAACTCGCGCACATCGCCGGCCGGCCCAACCCGCCGCGCGAGTTCTGGGAAACCTGGAACGGACCCTACGTGGGCTTCGACGAGTTTCAGGCCAACACTGGCCACACCATCAACAACGTCCCCGAGGCGCACTACCGGCTTTTCCTCGAGCGCGCCGGCGTCGACTACGCCCCGTGGTTTCACGTCACGCGGCCCGACTACTCGCGCTTCGAGACCGGCCGCTGGGAGATCCCCGCCGAATACCACGACAGCACGTGGGTGGCGCAGGTGACGAACGACTACCTGCGGCGCCGCGCCGACACCGGCCAGCCGTGGTTTTGCTGGGCGAGTTTCCAAGATCCGCATGAACCGACGGTCTGCCCCGACCCGTGGTATTCGCAGGTCGATCCGGATCAGCTCCGACTCTACGAGGACTACCGCGAGGGCGAGTTCGACGACCGCCACGACATCTACCGCTGCATGCGCGATTCCAAGTTCGGCCGCTTCGACGACGGCAACGGCTTTCCTTCCTGCTTCGGTGATCATGCCCGCAAAGGCATTGAGCGCGACTCGCTGCGCGCCACCGCCGGCATGGTCAATTTCATGGACGACCGCATCGGCGCGATCTTCCGCACGCTCGAGGAAACCGGCCAGCTGGAGAATACGCTCATCATCTACACCACCGACCACGGTGAGATGCACGGCCACCACGGCCTTTGGGGCAAAGGCGCGGCGGCCTACGAGGGCTGTCAGCGTGTGCCGCTACTGGCTTGGGGCCCCGGCCTCATCCCCGCCACCGGCCGCACCGAAGCGCTGGCTAACCTCGTCGACCTCCCGCGCACCTTCCTGAACTTCGCCGGCGTCGCCGAGCCGACCGGTCTGCAAGGCGTCGACCTCGGGCCCGTTTTGCGCGGCGCCAGCGCCACCGTGCAGGACGCCGTCACCATCGAGCTGCGCCCGACCTACGAGACGTTTTACCAACAGACCCTCGTAACCGCGTCCCACAAACTCGTGGTCTACCAGGACACCGACGACGGCGAACTCTACGACCTCGACGTCGACCCCGACCAATACCGCAACCTCTGGCACGACGCGGCCGCGCGCGACACCCGCGACGCCTTGGTCCGCCGTCTCGTGCGCCTCAACCTCGAACGCGAGGCGCATTCCCCCCGCCGCGTGAGCTTCGCGTAGGATGCACCCGAACGATCCCGAGGGTTCTTGTTGTTCTCCCCCACGCGATCCCACCGAAGGCGCGCCATCCGCGGACACATTCGAATTCCGCCGCATCAACACCGGCAGCACCGAGGGAATGAAACTCCTGCCCGGCGGCGAATTCCTGATGGGCAACGAAGGCGACTACGGCTTTCTCGCCGACGGCGAGGGGCCCGTGCATCCCGTCACGCTCGACCCGTTCTGGATCGACCAGACCACGGTCACAAACGAGCAGTTCAACGCCTTCGTCAACGCCACTGGTTTCAAGACTGAGTCGGAGCGCTTCGGCTGGTCCTTCGTGTTCTTCGGCCACCTGACGCCCAAGCAGCAGGCTGCCACGCAGCGCGTGCGCGTGCTCGGCAGCGAATGGTGGTGCCGCGTCGACGGCGCGACTTGGCGCCACCCCGAGGGCCCCGGCACCAACATCAAGAAGCGCTGGGGCCACCCCGTCGTGCACGTCTCGTGGCACGACGCCATGGCCTACGCCGCGTGGGCCGGCAAACGCCTGCCCACCGAGGCCGAGTGGGAATACGCCGCGCGCGGCGGGTTGGTGCAGCAACGCTTCCCTTGGGGCGACGAACTTGAGCCCGGCGGCAAGCACCGCATGAACGTCTGGCAGGGCCAGTTCCCTGTGCAAAACACCGAGGCCGACGGTCATTACGGTCCCGCGCCCGCGAAGAGTTTTCCCGCCAACGACCACGGCCTCTACCAAATGACCGGCAACGTCTGGGAGTGGGTCTGGGATTGGTTCGACGCCGGCTACTACCAAGTCTCGCCCCGCGCCAACCCCACCGGCCCCGCCACCAGCGACCGCCGCATGATGCGCGGCGGCTCCTACCTCTGCCACGCCTCCTACTGCAACCGCTACCGCACCGACGCCCGCAGCAGCAACACCCCCGACAGCGCCACCACCAACCTCGGCTTCCGCTGCGTCCGGGATGTTTGACTCTCAATAATCATTCTTCCCGAAATGTAGGGCGGGGTCGCTGACCCCGCCTTCGCATGCCCAAACCCTTACCGGCGGGGTCAGCGACCCCGCCCTACAGACAAGCCCTGATCCCTTCCCCATGTCCCACCTTCACCGCATCAGCGCCGGCGCGCTCGTGGTTCACGACCATCGCGTGCTGCTGGTGAAACAACGTTTTCCAGGACGCGAGGACTTCTGGGTGCCGCGGGGTGGAGGCACCGGGGGCAAAGAATCCCTGATGGATTGCGCGGTTCGTGAATGTTTCGAAGAAACCGGACTCAAGGTCCGACCAGTCAAGTTCGTGTATATCGAGGAGTTCTTCGATGCGGGAAAATGGTTCTGCAAACACTGGATTCAATGCGAACTCATCGGTGGAAAGCTCAGCCTCGAACATGAGAATGCCCGCCAACGCGACGAATTGCTCGACGCACGCTTCTTCGCCCAAGCCGAACTCGCCACCGTCAACGTTTTCCCGAGCTTGATGCGCGACCACTTCTGGACCGACCTTGCCGCGGGCTTTACCCAGGTCCGTCACATCGCTTTCGAGTCATAATTCGCACCCCAACAATCAATCACTACCCACCCATGCCTGCCCCAAAACTTTTCCTCGGCATCGACGTCGGCACCGGCAGCGCGCGCGCCGGACTCTTCACCGCGGACGGCTGCATGCGCGGCAGCGCGACGCACGCGATCAAGATGTGGAAACCGCAGCCCGGCTTCGTCGAACAATCGTCCGATGATATCTGGGCCGCCTGCGGGCGCGCCGTGCGCGGCGCCCTGAAGCAGGCGAAGGCCACCCCGGACCAAGTCGCCGGCATCGGCTTTGACGCCACCTGCTCACTCGTCTGCCTCGACGCCAAGGATCAACCCGTGTCCGTCTCGCCCACCGGTCGCGACGCCCAAAACGTCATTGTCTGGATGGATCACCGCGCCATCCCGCAGGCCGAACGCATCAACCGCACCAAGCACGCCGTCCTCCGCTACGTCGGCGGCGTGATCTCGCCCGAGATGCAGACGCCCAAACTGCTGTGGTTGAAAGAAAATCTCCCGGCCGCCTGGAAGCGCACCGCACAGTTCCTCGATCTGCCGGACTTCCTCACCTACCGCGCCACCGGCGACGACACCCGCTCGCTTTGCACCACCGTCTGCAAGTGGACCTACCTCGGGCACAAGGGCACGACCGGCGCGGGTTGGGAGACGTCTTATTTCAAAGCGATTGGCCTTGGTGACCTCGCCGCGGAAAAGTTCGTGCGCATCGGCCAGACCATCCGCCCCATGGGCGAGCCGATCGGCTCTGGGCTCACCGCCCAAGCCGCCCGCGAACTCGGCCTCCGGCCCGGCATCCCCGTGGGCGTGTCGATCATCGACGCGCACGCCGGTGGTCTCGGCCTGCTCGGCGCGCCGGTCGGCGGCAAGGCCCCCACCACCGCCAGCCTCGAACGCCGGCTCGCCCTCATCGGCGGCACGTCGACCTGCCACATGGCGGTGTCGCCCAAGCCGCGCTTCATCGCCGGCATCTGGGGCCCGTATTTCTCCGCAATGATCCCCGGCCTCTGGCTGACCGAGGGCGGCCAGTCTGCCACCGGCGCGCTCATTGACTACGTGATCTTCGCGCACGCCGCCGCCGCGCCCTTGCTCGCCGAGGCGAAGAAAAAAGGCTGCACCATCTACGAACTGCTCAACGCCCGCCTCGACGCCCTCGCCTCGGCTCGCGGCGTGAAGTTCCCCGCCGCGCTCACGCGCGATCTGCACGTGCAGCCCGATTTTCACGGCAACCGCTCGCCGCGCGCCGACCCCACGCTCAAGGGCACGATCACCGGCCTCACACTTTCCGCCACCGCCGACGACCTCGCCCTGCAATATCTCGCCGCCATCCAGGCGGTCGCCCACGGCACGCGCCATATTCTCGACGAGATGAATCGCAAGGGTTACCGCATCGACACCCTCCTCGCCTGCGGCGGCGGCACAAAAAATTCGGTCTTCCTTCGCGAACACGCCGACATCACCGGCTGCAAGATCGTGCTGCCGCAGGAACCCGAGGCGGTGCTTCTCGGCTCCGCCGTGCTCGGCGCCGTCGCCTCCGGTCAACACGACACCGTGCTCGGCGCCATGGCCGCGATGAACGCAGCCAACCAAGTCATCACCCCCACCCGCGGCGCCGTCGCCCGTTTCCACGCCGCGAAGCACGAAGTCTTCCATCAGCTCCACGCCGATTTCCTCCGCTACCGGAGCCTGATGGCGAAGGCCTGAAGGTCCGACCTTCTCATAAGATGTAGGGCGGGGTGTGCTATTCCGAGAACACCGCCTGCCGGTGCCGCGCCTGACGGCGGTTGCCCACGATGCGTGCAAAGGCTCGCAGCCGGCCGGCCCCGCCGGCCACGGCCGTGGCGTCGCCCCAGCGCTCGCCCGCAAGGATCAGGGCCGCCCAGGCGGCGAGCGGGTGATTCACGTTGCCATCGTGCCACTCGCACAAAAGCGCTTCGGGCAATGAACGACGGATCTGGGTTTCGAGGTTGGTGGCGGTGGCGTCCGTGATACGTGCCCGTTCGCACAACAGCACGGCCAGCATGGTGGCCGGCGTGTGGGTGCCGTCGGCGCTAACGGCTTCGCGCAGCAGCGCATCACCCAGTTAGCGGTCGGATGCGGCCGGCGAAAACAGCAGGGAGATCGCATACCACAAGGTGTCGCGTGGGCCCACGCACTGGCGCGTCGCCGGGTCATACCAGCGGCGACCATGCTCGCGGGCCCAGGTCATCAGCCGTTGGCCGGAGGAGTTCATGTCAGACGGCCATCGCCGCGGCGTAGGGTGGCGCGTTCAGGTCGATGACGCGGCCGGTCTTGATGGACTCGATCGCCGCCAGCACGACCGCCGAGGTGCGGCGCGCGGATTGCACCGTGATTGGCGAAGGCCCGCCGGACGCCACGGCGGCGATGAAGGCCGCGTCGATCACCTCCGCGCCATTTTCCGGCCACGCGGGGTGCTCCGTGATCGCGCCGTCGGCGCGCGTCATGAGCGAGTTGAGCCGGTTGAAAAGGCTGAGGCTGCGCGCGCCGTCGGAAGCCTGCAGGGCAAACTTTGACGCGTGCGGGGGCACGCCGACGTCGCCGACAGAAATGTTCGCCACCGCGCCATCGGCGAAGGTCAGCGTGATTGCCGCCGTGTCCACGATGTCACGCGTGGGGTGATGTCGGTTGCCACCCGCCGCGTAGACGCGCACCGGCGGCGCGGCGTGCAAGTGCAGCACGGTGTCCATGATGTGGCAGCCTT
>JAPOIC010000197.1 GCA_029979145.1 Opitutaceae bacterium | reverse complement strand
GTTGAACCAGCTGCCGCCCTTCAGGATGACGTGGCGGTTGCGGCCGTCGGCGCGCTCACTCTCGGTCAGCTCCCAAACGTTGCCGCAAAGGTCCTCCGCACCCGAGGGTGCCGCCCCAGCTGGAAACGCGTCCACCGGGGTTGTCCCGCCGCTGCGCCCACCGTTGCGAAGCCCCTCGGCCATCGCATCGCCCCACGGATAAAGCCGGCCGGTCGTTCCGCCCGCGGCATGCAAAGCGCCCACCACCGCGCGCACGCCTTTGAGCCCGCCCGGCCAGTCGCGGTAGAGGTCATATTGGTTGCGCGGGTCGATGCCGATGCAGGGATAGGCGTTCCACAACAGCACACTGTCCACGCCGCCGTAGCGTTCTTCCATGTCCCGCAGGAAGCGCGCGGTGTCGAAGCGACCATTGGCGCGGTCGAGCCACGCCTGCTCCGTCATCATCAGGAAATAGCAGACGTAGTTGCGCCGCGCCCAGGTGAACTCCGGCCGGTCGTAGAGCGAGCCGTCGTAGCCGATGAGGACGCGCGTGCTGCGGCGCCATTGCTGCAGTTGCTCACGCCAAGCAGGCCGCGCCGCGGGGTCTTGCGGGGCGGGAATCAAGGGGTGCATAAAAGCAACGCCCTGCGTGGCGGGAATTCGCGCCAACCGCGAGCCGCGGGGCGCGCGATGACGCGCTCAGCCCACGACCTTCAGCACATCCGCCGCCTGCTCGGCGGTGGAAGCGCTGTAGTCGGCCCAAGCCACCTTGCCGTCCTTGATCAGGAAGGCCTGGCGTTTCGCGAAACCAAGCGTGGTCGGCACGCCAAAGGCCTTGATCACCGTCTGATCCTCGTCGGCGAGCAGCGTGAACGGTAGGTGAAACTTCGCCTTGAACGCCGCCTGCGCCGCGGGCGAGTCGTTGCTCACGCCGATCACGGCCACGCCCTTGTCGAGCAGGGTCGCGTAGGCGTCGCGGAGCGAGCAGCCCTGCGCCGTGCAGCCGGGCGTGTCGGCCTTGGGGTAAAAGTAAACCAGCGTGTAAGGCTGCGCGGCGTAGACATCCGCCAGCGCAAGGGTCGCGCCCGTGTCGGTCACGGCGCTGACGACCGGCGCAGTCGCATCGACGGCGAGAGGTTTAGACTTGGAGAAGAGGCCCATGCCGCGAGCCCACACGGAAACCCCGCGGCCCACAACGCCGGAATCGCGCCGCTCAACCCGCGGGCGAAATCACCCGTGCCGCCGCCTGCGCCTTGAGGCAGAGCTCGGCGGCCTTGAAAGCATGCGCCTGCGTCATGGCTTTTTCGGTGCGGTTCAAGCAGTCGAGGATGAGCTCGCCAAAAAAGCGAAAGCCCACCTGCCCGGCGACATTGAGGAACTGCTCCCCGGAGTCGTCGACCAAGATAAGGTTGTCGCCCGCGGCGTCACGGCCGACGTCGACGTATTTGCGCATCTCAATATAACCCTTGGTCCCGAGGATGATCGTGCGGCCGTCGCCCCACGTCCGCAGGCCGGCCGGCGTGAACCAGTCGACCCGGATGTAATTCGACGTGCCGTTGTCGCCCACGAGCGAGGCCTCGCCGAAGTCCTCAAGTTCCGGCGTGTCGAGGTTGGCGAAGTTACCCACCGCGGCGTTCGTCACGGTCGCGTCGGTCGCACCGCCGTAGAAAAGGAACTGCTCGAACTGGTGGCTGCCGATGTCGCAGAGGATGCCGCCGTATTTGGCCCGTTCGAAGAACCACGCCGGGCGCGAGGGCTTGCTCAGCCGGTGCGGCCCGAGGCCCAGGACTTGGATAACCTTGCCGATGGCGCCGCCGTGCACGAGGTCGCCCGCGTGCATCGCGCTTTCCACGTGCAGGCGCTCGCTGAAATAGACCATGTATTTGCGCCCGGTCTCGCGCACCACCGCGCGCGCCTCATCCAACTGCGCCAAGGTCGTAAACGGGGTCTTGTCGGTGAAGTAATCCTTCCCGGCGCGCATCACCCGGCAACCCAGCGGCCCGCGGTCGCAGGGCACGGCGGCCGCGGCGACGAGCCGCACGTCGGCGTCAGCCAAAATTTCGTCGAGATTACGCGCCACCTTGGCCTGCGGGAACGCCTTGCGGAACACTTCCACCTTCGCTGCGTCCGGATCGTAGACCCACTTCAGCACCGCGCCAGCCTCGTTCAGGCCGTTGCACTGCCCGTAGATGTGGCCGTGATCGAGGTGGGCCGCCGCGTAGACAAATTCGCCCGGTTGCACCACGGGCCGGGGCTTGCCTTGCGGGGCATAGGTCATGCCATCGGATTTTTGCGCCATGGAGCCAGCAGGCATGGTGGCGGCGGCAGAGTCAATCGCCCCGGCCGGGATTCGAACTGGACGAAATTCTGAAGCCAGGAAACCGGGAATAATCCATGGCTTCTTGGCTTCTGCATTCTTCCTCCGTTCCGTTCTGGAGCGGTAATCCAAAATCGACGGCGGCACTCGCCTGCTTCATCGTTCGGACATGACTTCATCGCGGGACCTCGGATTCGGGCTCATCGGCAGCGGCATGATCGCGGACTTCCATGCGCGCGCCATCGCGGACGCGTCCGGCGCCAAGCTCGTGGGCGTGGCCGGCCGCAACGCCACCACCGTCAAAGCGCTCGCCGACAAACACGGCGCGGCGTTTCACACCACCGAGTTGGCGGCACTCGTTGCCCGGGCCGATATTGACATCGTGTGCATCACCACGCCGAGCGGCGCGCACCTCGAACCCGCCGTCGCCGCCATCGCCGCGGGCAAGCACGTGGTCATTGAGAAGCCGCTCGAGATCACGGTGGAGCGCGTCGACACCCTCCTGGCCGCCGCGGCCCAAGCGGGCGTGGTGGTGGCGCCGATCTTTCAGGCGCGGTTTGGCGCGGGCGCACAGTGCATCAAGGCTGCACTCGACGCCGGTCGCTTGGGCCGGCTCGTCCTCGCCAGCGCCGAAGTCAAATGGCACCGCAAACCGGAGTATTACCAAGGCTGGAAAGGCACGCTCGCCCTCGACGGCGGCGGGGCGACGATGAACCAGGCGATCCACGGGCTCGACCTGTTGCAATGGTTCGCCGGCATGCCTGTCGACGTTTCCGGCCGCACCACGCGGCGCGTGCACACCGGCATTGAGGGCGAGGACACGGCCGTCGCGGCCCTGCGTTTCGCCGGCGGCGCGCTCGGCACAATCGCCGCGACAACCGCCGCCTACCCCGGTTGGGCCCGGCGCATCGAGCTCTGCGGCGAGCACGGCTCCATCTGCCTCGAGGACGACACGATCACGAAGTGGGATTTTCGCACCGCCCGGCCCGAAGACGACGCCATCCGCCGGGCCGCGGCCGACACCGCCATGGGTTCCGGCGCCAGCGCACCCAACGCCATCAGCCACCAAGGACACCTGCGCCAGATCCAGGACCTCGTGAATCACCTGCGCGACGGCACGCCGCTCGGGATCAACGGCCCGGAGGCCCGCAACGCCGTGGCGTTGGTGCGCGCCGTCTACGAATCTGCGGAAAGCGGCCGGTCGGTCGTGCCGGCTTGACAGGTGGGCCGTGCGCTCCGCGCGCGGCAGTTCGAATGTATGAGGTTGGCCTTGCCGCGCGCGGAGCGCACGGCCCACCTAGGCTCGCGGACGCACGGCCAGCTCGATCGCCGCGATCGTGATCGGTTGTTCGCCGCCGTTTTCGACCGTGACTTCGTTCCAGCCATCGCGGATGAGGCCGGCGGGAAAAACATAGTTCCAACCGCGGTGCGCGGGCGTGAGGAGGGTGAGCGGGCCGCAGGGATAAAGCAGCGATTCCGTCTCCGTGTGCTCAACCCGCGGCCAGCAGCCGTTGAACGCCACGGGCAGCGACTCCGGGTGGTCGCCGGCACGCAGCACGATCTGAATGACGAGTTCGAGATTCGCCCCAGCGGGCTCCGCGCACATCGGCAGGCGGAATCCGCGGTTCCACCATTTCTCCAAGGTCACGGGCAACTGCGGGGTGATTTCGAAGGGCGGGTGCACCAGGCCGTGGCCGCTCAGCGAAAACGTGTAGTGCTTGGGTTGGCCGCGCAGTTCGTCGAGCCGGTCGATGCCGCGCAACGTCGTGTAGTCGGAGATCAAGCCGGGGACGCGGCCGGGGTCGGTGCAGTAAAAGTTGAACCACTCGATGCCGTCCGCCCCGAGCACGAGTTTGCCGGCGGCATTGGTGCGCAGCATTTCGGGGCTCGAGGAAATGTAGCGGATGCCCTGGGTGTGGTTGAGCGACGGAGCGTGGGCCGGCAGCGGGTTGGCGCCGTCCTCAATCACGCCGTAGATCGTGACCCGG
>JAPOIC010000195.1 GCA_029979145.1 Opitutaceae bacterium | reverse complement strand
AGGGACCACCCCTGCCGATGCTCAAACCTGAGCCGGCAACCACCGCGAAGCCCAAGCGGACCAAAGCGAAGCGAGGCTGAGTCGCTTCGGCAAAAGCTGCGGACCAATGTCCGCAAGCGAAGAATTGATCCGTTGAAAGCGGGCAGGCACCGGTTCCTCGATCCCACCCCACCTTCTTTCGTGAAAATCACCGTAGAAACCACCGTTAAGGCCCCGATTGAAACGGTTTGGCGCATGGACGACGCCAGACGACATCAAACAATGGAATTCAGCCTCTGATGACTGGCACGCGACGGCCGCGACGGTGGACCTAAGAGTCGGCGGCGCGTTCTCGTCGCGAATGGAAGCCAAGGATGGCAGCTTCGGCTTTGATTTCGCCGGGACCTACACGGAGATCATCCCCAGCAGAGGATCGATCGGAATGCAGTTCGGCCCGCGCGCGGCGCTGGTGGAGTTCCTGCCCCAAGACGGATGCGTCTTGGTGCGGGAGACCTTCGACGCCGAGGAAACCCATCCCCTCGAGCAACAACGCGAAGGCTGGCAGGCCATCCTCAACCGTTTCGCGCGCCACGTGGAAGCCGGCGTCTGACCGGACATCACCGGCGGCACCGCGAGGCCGGCGTTATTTTTTCAGACCGGCGAGACGAGCCCCTTCAGGCAACTCGGCCAAAGCCTGCGCGACCACCTCCGCGTTTAGCTTCGCCCCGGCCAAACTCGTATGCGTGTGCGGGTCGGCAAAAAGCGCGTCGACCGCCTCGGGGCCGAGCGCCTCGTAGCGCGCAGCGATGCGCTCCCCGAGATCCAGAAACGCGACGCCTTCTGCTTGAGCGACCGTTGCAGCCCAGCCGCCATAGCCGGCTTGGTTGCGCACGATTTTCCCCTCCCGCCAGGTCTTGCGCGGCACGGGTGAGCAAATGATCGGCGTCGCACCGTGCGCCTCCGCCTCTTCGAGGTAGTGGCGCAAATACCAGCCGTAGCTGTGCACGACCTCGGGCTGACCGGTAATCAGGTTGTCGATCGCCTCGGACTCGTCGCCGGTGCCCTTGATCGTGCCGCGGGCCCGCGAGGTGTCGTTGAGCGGGCCGTTGTCGTTGTGGCCGAACTGCATGATCACAACGTCACCCGGCTTCAACAGGTGCAGGACGCGCTCCCAATGACCCTGGGTGAGAAACGTGCGGCTGCTGAGCCCACCGATGGCGCGGTTCACAACATTGACCTTGGTCAAATTAAGCCATGCTCCGAGATAGTCGCCCCACCCCCACTCGCCGTTGCTGCCGTCGCCACGGCCGTTGCGCACGGTGGAATCACCGATGAGAAAAATCGTGGGCATTGCAGGATTGGCGGGCTCCGGCAGATTGAGCCAGCCGATCGGATCTGCGGTGACCGCCAGGCCCTTCGCGCACAACCACGGCGCCACTTTCCAATCGCCCCGCAAGCCCTTCAAGCCGGCAACGACTGCGGCGGCGGTATGATTGGCACCGGCGTCATTGGTGTGTGTGTGGTCGCGGGTGAAAAATGCCTGCGTCGCCTCGGGGCCGCGCGATTGAAAATCGTCCGCCAGAATCCGCGACACGTCGACAAACGCCACGCCCTCCGCCTGCGCCACGTCGCGGGCCCAGCGCCGGTAGGCGCCGTTGCCCCGCTCAACCTTGCCCTCCTTCCAGAGGTTGCGCGCCGTTGGTGAGAGCAGCACGGGGGTTGCTGATCGCGCGCGGACGTCGGCAACCATCTTGCGCAAATACCAGCCGAAGGTGTGCACCAACTCGACTTTGTGCGTGAGGATATTGTCGATGACCTCGGTCTCCTCGCCCAGCCCCGGCAGGGAGCCACGTGCCCGCAATGGCCGGGTCGACCCGGTTGGCTCGGCATTGATCGCGCCGCCATCATTGTGGCCGAACTGGATCAAGACCACGTCGCCGGGTCGCACTTCGGCCAGCAACTTGTCCCACAAACCCTCGGTCACAAAGGTGCGGCTGCTGCGACCACCCCGCGCGCGATTCACCACGGTCACTTGGTTGGCATCAAAATAGTCCGCAAACGGCACGCCCCACCCCTGCACGTCGGGGTCACCATTGCGCGCCGCGGTTGAGTCACCCGCGACAAACAACGCCGGCCGCCCCGGGACACGCTCACCCGCCGAGGCCCCGGGATTGACCGCCAAATCAGGCGCAGGCGCCTGCGCCGACCCTGTGCTGATCAACCCGAGACCAGTCAGAATGAGGAGTAAGCGGAGCATCACGAACCGGAAGCAGCGCGCAGGAGCAGCCAGAAGGCGGCGAGAATGCCGAAGGAGACGCCGAGGCAGGCGACGAAGCCGACTGCGTCGGTGCGGTCCCATTTGGTGAATTCCCAGTTCGAGCCGGCACCCAGAAGCTTCGTCCCGTCGAACCGCCTCGGGGCGGCGGCGGTGGCGGCCATGGCGGCGTCCTCGAGCTCAGGCGTAGCTCCGACCGGTGTCTTCATTTTGCCGAAGAACAGGTCGGTGCGACGCCGATCAGGCATACGGGTAAACAAGCTCACCACGAGGAGGACGACAAATGGGAAGAGACCGTCGTAGATGAAGCGCGCGGCATTGCGGCCGGAGGGCGAGAGCGCGGCGACGTCGAGGCCGCAGCGATCAAGCACCCACAACTCCACGTGAAAGCGCTTTTGGCCGACAAAGGCCGAGGCGGCGGCGTCGGGATTCTCGCGCAGGACGGTGTCGAAGAACACGGGCACGGGCCGGCCGTTGTATTCCACCTGCTGCGTCAGCGCCGGGCTGCGCGCGACGGCGTCAAGGTTGGGCGCAATCAACGACGGCCCCACGATATTGAGCAGAGCCGAGACAATCACGGTCGACCACACGGCGGTGGCGGTGAGCCGTCGCCAGAAAAAGATCAGCATGACCGCGGCGCCAAACGGCACGTTCACGGTAAGCATGAGCTGCACGACGGCGTAGACATCGCTCATGTTGGCCGCGGCATAAACGCCGATGCCGAGGATGCCCACGATCGCCCAGCGGCCGGTGCGGACCATCTGTGCCGGCGTGGCGTTGGGCACGAGGTAGCCGTAGACATTGCGGGTAAAGAGCGCGCTGACGGCCATCGTCTGCGAGGCGATGGTCGACATGTTGGCGGCGAGGAGGCCCGCCATCATCAGGCCGAGGAAGCCGGGCTTGAGCAATTGCAGCGCCATCGTGCCCCAGGCGGAGTCGGGGTCGGACAGTGCGCCGGCGCCTTGATAGAGCGCGATCGCGATCAGTCCGCAAAACGCCCAGAGGATGATCATGATGCGTTTCGCATACGTGCCGGAGACGGCGCCAAAGCGCGCGGCATACTCGTCCTTGGCCGAGCCAGAGACGCTCATGTTGCCGATGATGCCGTGGATCTGGATAATCGAAATAAGGAAGATGCCAAACAGTTCCCAGCCGCCGATACTCGCCGCCCCTCCCCCGCCGAGGAGGTTGAACATGTCGGGCGGCACCCTCTCGGCGAGCGCCGTCCAACCGCCGATGGCGGCCAGACCGAAGGGAATGAGGATCGCGGAAAAGATAACGATCAGGATGCCTTGAAAGGCCTCGTTGACCGCGGCGGCCTCCAAGCCGCCCATGACGATGTAGGCGCCGACGACCAGCGAATAGAGCAGGTAATACGCCCACTTGCCGGTCGGGCTATCGAGCCAGGAGATGAAGCTGCGGAGCTCGCCGCGCTTGATGGCATCGCGCAGTGAATCCAACCGGACGCCGTCCGCCTCGGCCAGCGTGCCGGCCTTCGCGGCGGCCTCGAGCGTGCGGAACTCGCGGTAGCCCTCGACAGAGGCGCGTTCGTCGGCCGACCACCGGGCCTCGGGCTTAACAAGCAACGACGAGGTGACCTTGTAGCCAACGAGGTTGCCGAAGCCAATGATGACGATGACGGTCGCGACAATCTGAAACACGGCGTAGAAGCGCGCGAGGCTGCGCGTGCCAAAGCGGTCCTCAAAGAGGTCCGCCACGGTGACGAGCCGCACGCGGCGAAACCACGGGTTCATGAACCAGTAATACGGATTCATGAACAGCGTCTGCAGCGAGAGCCAGACGCCGGAGGCGCCCTTCTGGTAGACCAGCGAGGCGGTGCTCACGGCGCCGTTGGCGTCGGTCGCGTTGCCGAAGTTCAGGAAGAACTGGTAGAGCTTGCCCAGCTTGCGCCCGGCGAGGAAGTAGCCCTCCTCGCTCTTGGCGGCGGCCGCGGCCCGGCGGCCGATGTAGATCACGACGGCCAGGTAGGCCAGGATGACGAGCAGGTCGACGAGGTGGAGACTGCCGAAGCGCATGGGGGGGTCGCGGGGGATAAAAAAATCACGGCCCCCGCGGGCGAGGGCCGTGAGCAGACCAGAACAATTCAGATCAACAGCTT
>JAPOIC010000293.1 GCA_029979145.1 Opitutaceae bacterium | reverse complement strand
CGCGGTTGGGTCGCCTGCACCGGTTTTCCGCGCACGGTCACCTTGTCGGCGACCGGGTCGATTTTTTGACCCAGTTCGGCGCGCCGGCCGTTGACCCAGACATCGCCTTCCGTGATCAGCGCCTCGGCCGCGCGCCGCGAGCAGAGGCCGGCGTCGGCGAGGAATTTCTGGAGTCGGATGGACGAATCTTCCGTCATGGTCTGCGGGAGTTGGCGGCAAATCCGTCGCGGGGGCAAGCCCCTGAAACAAATGCTTGCGCAGGCCAATCACGGCGACCTTCATCCGGTCAGCATGTCAGAGGGCAACCCAGCTACCGCCGAATTTTCCAAGGACAATCCGTTCCCGGCCCGCGTGGTCGAAAACCGGCTGTTGAACCGCGCCGGCTCCGCCAAAGAGACCCGCCACTTCGTGGTGGACTTGGGCGAGAGCGGCTTGGTCTACAAGGCCGGTGACTCGCTTGGCGTCTACGCCAGCAACCGCTCGTCCGAGGTTGACGAAATCATCGCCCTCCTCGGGGCCACCGGCGACGAACTCGTGACGCCGCTCCGTGCCCCGGCCCCGTTGCCGCTGCGGGAAGCCCTGTCGACGGGCCTCGATCTCGATGGCCCCACCAAGAAGATGGTGGAAATCACCGCCTCCAAGGTCGCCGATCCCGCCCAGAAGGCGCAGTTGGAGGCCCTGCTGGCACCCGAGGCCAAGGAGCAACTCGAGGAGTTCCTCTATAACCGCAGCTTCGTTGACTTCCTCGCGGAATACCCGACGGCGAAGTTCACCCCGCAGGAGCTGGCGGGCATGATGCGCCGGTTGATGCCGCGGCTTTACTCGATTGCGTCCTCACCGCGCCTCCATCCCAACCAGATCCACCTGACCATCGCCGTGGTGCGTTACCACACCAACGGCCGCGATCGCGTCGGCGTGTGCTCCTCGTTCCTTTCGGACCGCGTCGAAACCGGCCAGACGCCGGTGCCGGTCTTTGTGTCACATTCACACTTCGGTCCGCCCGAGGACCCGTCCGTGGACTGTATTATGGTGGGCCCCGGCACCGGCATCGCGCCTTTCCGCGCGTTTGTGCAGGACCGCGTCGCCCTTGGCGCCACGGGCCGCAACTGGGTGTTCTTCGGCGATCAGAAAAAGGCCAGCGACTACCTCTATGAAGAGGAGTGGACCGACTACTTGGCCAAGGGCCAGGTGCATCGCCTCGATCTCGCCTGGTCGCGCGACCAAGCCGCCAAGGTTTACGTGCAGGACCGCATGCGCGAGAATGCCGCCGAGCTCTGGGCTTGGCTGGAAAAGGGCGCGCACTTCTACGTCTGCGGCGATGCCAAGCGCATGGCCAAGGATGTGGACGCAGCGCTCCACGAAATCATCGCCACCCACGGCGGCATGGACGCCGAGGCGGCCGCGGCCTACGTGAAACAGTTGAAGAAGGACAAGCGCTACCAGCGCGACGTCTACTGAGTTTAACCCAACCCCATGAGTTATACGTTCAACAATCGCACCGCGCTGGTGACCGGCGCGGGACGCGGCATCGGCCGCGCCATTGCCGAAACGCTCGCGCAGCACGGTGTCACCGTCATCTGCGTTTCCAAGTCCGCCTCGTCCTGCGGCGGGGTGGCAGACGCCATCAATGCCGCCGGTGGCAAGGCCAAGGCCTTGGCGGTTGACGTGGCCGACGGCGCCGCCGTCGCCGCCGCCGCCGAGTCGCTGCTCAAGGAGCACCCGGCGATCGACATTCTCGTAAACAATGCCGGCATCACCCGCGATGGCCTGCTCTTCCGCATGAGCGACGAGGACTGGAACGACGTGATCTCGACCAACCTCACGAGCTGCTTCCACTGGTGCAAACACCTAGCCCGCCCGATGACCCGCGCGCGGTGGGGGCGGATAATTAACATCGCCTCGGTCAGTGGCATCATGGGCAACGCCGGCCAGGCCAATTACTCGGCGGCCAAGGCCGGCATGATCGGCCTGACCAAGACCCTGGCCCGAGAGTTCGCCTCGCGCAACGTCACGGCCAACGTCGTGGCGCCCGGGTTCATCAAGACCGACATGACCACTGATTTCGTCAACAATCCCGAGGTTTCCGGCAAGATCCTGGAGGCCGTTCCACTCAAACGCTTCGGCGAAGCGGCGGATATTGCCCATATGACAGCCTACCTCGCTTCCGAGGAAGCGGGCTACATTACCGGG
>JAPOIC010000294.1 GCA_029979145.1 Opitutaceae bacterium | reverse complement strand
GGCCGGCGTCGGCCAAGGCCGACGTGATGAGGGCGGCAAGCGCGGTGTTGGTGTGAAAGCATTCCTTGCCGCCGCGCAGGATGGCGGCGTTGCCGCTCTTCAAGCAGAGCACGGCGCAGTCGACGGTGACGTTCGGGCGCGATTCGTAGACAATGCCGATCACGCCGATCGGCACGCGCACGCGTTGCAGGTGCAGGCCGTTGGGGCGGACGGTTTCCTCGAGCACTTCACCGACCGGATCGGGCAGGACCGCGACCTCGCGGACGCTGGCGGCCAGTTTGGCCAGATTCTCCGGCGTGAGGGTCAGGCGGTCGATCTGCGCGGCGGTCTGGCCGTTGTCGCCGGCCGCGGCGACGTCACGGGCGTTGGCTGCGAGCAGGGAAGTGGTGTTTGCCTCCAGCAATCCCGCCAGTTTTTTCAGCGCGGCGTTCTTCGCCGCCGTCGGCACTGTCCCAAGCACCAGCGCCGCGGCGCGGGCGCGCTGCGCAAGAGCGGTGATTTGCTGGGAGAGGTCGGCGGACATGGGAGGCGACTGTCAGCCAATCCGGCCCCGGGGCAAAGTCAAAATGGCGTCATCGGCGCCAACCCCAACAGCCCGGTCCCGCTGTGCGCCGATCCCGCGCCGCGAAAAGTTGTAACGTATACGTTACAAAATGCCGCGAGCGATAGTCCCTTTGCCGCACCGTGGTTTGTAACGTATTACGTTACTAATCGCGGCAGCCTGCCGGGGTGAGTTGAGGAGTCGGATCAGGAGAACAGGTTGCCGCGGTTGAATCGCCACAGGGCCGCGCCCATGACGGCGGCGGTGATGGCGGCGAGCACGCCGAGGACGGGGGCGAGTTGGAGCAGACCGTGGCCGGACCAAAGCACGGAGCTGAAGCCCTCCATGGCCCAGTAGACCAGGGTCAGTTTGCTGAGCTGCTGAATGAATTCGGGCATCAGGCTGATGGGGAACCACGCGCCGCCGATGGCGCTCATGAGTAGGATCAGAAATGTCGCGAGCCCGCTGGCCGCTTCCGCATTTGGAACGACCGCGGCGACGGTTTGCCCCGCGCACGGACGGCTTGGACGGCAATGATTACCCAGGCGCAGGCGGCGGGGATGCCGGTGATTTTGCTGACGCCGACGCCGGAACCAAGCGGCTTCATTGACCGATCCGGCCGGGGTCCTCGGTCATCATGCGGCGCAGGTGCGGTCCCTTGCGGCGGAATTTGGCGTGGGTCTGGTCGACAGCTACGCGGTGTTTGGCCGGGCCGTGGCGGCTGGGACGAAGCTCGCGGATCTGATGTCGTCCGGCAACCATCCGAAAGATGCCGGGCACCGATTGGTGGCGGCGGAGTTGCTGAAGTGGTTTCCTGAATAGCCGCGCGGAGGCGGGGTTCAGGCCTTGAGCAGGCGGTCGGCGGCGGCGTTGAGCCGCGGCCAGTGCATCTCGGGAATCGAGGCGCCGAGGTGCTGGACGGTTTCCGAGCCAAGCAGCGAACCAATGTCGCCGGAAGCCGCGAGCGAAGCGCCGCGCAGGTGGCCGTAGAGGAAACCGGCGGCCCAGGAATCGCCCGCACCGGTCGTGTCGGTGACATGTCGCGCGCGCACGGGCTGGATTCGATGGAGATCCTTGCCTTGCGCGACCCAGGCACCGTCGGCGCCCATCTTTACGGCGGCGATGCCGCCGAAACCGGCGATCTCGCGGGCGAAAGCCTCGTAGTCGTCGCGTCGTTCGAACAGCGCCCCGGCTTCGTCCTCGTTGGCGAAGAGCACGTCGACGCCTTGGTTGAGCTGCGTGAAGATCCAGTCGCGGGCGACGTTGACGACCTCAAAGGAGGCAAGGTCGATGCTCAGGGTGCAACCTGCGGCGCGAGCGGAGGTGATGACCTTGTCGGCGAGCGCCGGGTTGAAAAGAAGGTAACCCTCGATGTGGGCGTGGCGGGCGCCTTTGAAATCCTCTGCGCTGATCTCGTCCGGGCTCAGCGTCATGGCGGCGCCAAGGTGGGTGCGCATGGTGCGCTGGCCGTCGGGCGTCACGAGTGAGAAGCAGCGGCCGTTGGGCAGGGTGGCGTGCTTGAAGCGTGAGGTGTCGGCGCCGGTGGCCTTGAAATTCTCCACGTAGTTCCCTGCGGTGACATCGCCGCCGACCTTGCCGAGGTAGGTGGTGCGCAGGCCAAGCCGGGCGGCGCCGAGCG
>JAPOIC010000281.1 GCA_029979145.1 Opitutaceae bacterium | reverse complement strand
TGATCAGCACCTGGAGGAAGTTAAACCAGAACGGCAGCGAGACGATGAGGCCGTAGTTGCGGGTCGAAAGGGAGAAGATCCCGGTTAACAAGGCGGCGAACACGATGTTGCCTGGCTGGCTCAGCAACGTCAGCGGCATCGCCGCAATGCCGTCGAGCAGGCAGTAGCGCAGATTGTTGCGCAACAAGGTGTGCTTTTTCCCTCGGGACGGGTTGTCATGCATGACAAGGCGCAGCGTAATGCATCCTGTCCTTCAAAAGTCATGCCTGAATTTCAAAATTCTCGCGATTGGTCGGCGCGTGGCACCTTGGGACACGCCCGCGCGCTGCTGGGGCAGTATCTTGTGCGCACGGGGGCGCCGTCTGCAGGAGGGTGGATGATCACCGAGGTCGAGGCCTACGACGGCGAGCGTGACCGGGCCTGTCATGCTCGCTTTGGGCGCACTTCGCGCAGCGAGGTGCTGTATCGGGCGGGCGGGGTCTTGTATGTGTATCTTTGTTACGGAGTGCATGAAATGCTCAATCTGGTGGTGGGGCCCGCCGACCGGCCGGCGGCGGTCCTGATCCGGAGCGTCGAGGGCATCACTGGGCCGGGGCGGATCACGCGGACTTTGGGCATCGACCGGTCACTGAATCAGCGTCCCGCGATTCGCGTCTCGGACCTGCATGTGGAGAATCGCGGCGTGCGGGTGCCGGCGCGGTTGGTGCGGCGCACCCCGCGAATCGGGGTGGACTATGCCGGAACGATTTGGGCCGGGAAACCGTGGCGGTTCACCTTTGATCCTCGAGCATTGCCGCCACGCGCGCCTGCACTTCAGCCACGGTGAGTGAGGGCAGCCCGGATTTCGCGCGAAGCACCGCAAACGCGGGATTGGGCGGAGCCCAGATCATCGGTCCGGTCGGACCAAACAATATCAAGCCGCGGGCCGCGCAGGCCCCGGCCAGATGACCGACTCCGCTGTCATGGCCGAGAAACAGGTCGCAGGTGGAAAGCCGGTCGGCCAGCTTCCGCAGCGGCAAGTTCTGCCAACGCGGGAAATCGCGTGGTATGTCCAGGCTCGCCTCCGCTTCGCCGAGAATAAAAACGACTCGCTGCCGGGCCGCCTGGGTGAGCGTGCGGGCGATTTTCAACCAATTGGCCAACGGCCAGTTTTTGCGGGAGGATCCGCTGCCGGGGTGAATGACCACGAGGCCCAGAGAGGGTGTGGGCCTCCGCAAGGCGATCCAGTCGGGCACGGTCGGGAGTGCAAAGGGCTGGAGTGCCGCGGAAAAGTGGCGTGAGGCCGGAGCGCGACTCGGGGTGGGCTCGGCAGAGAGAAACCGCTGACCGATGCTCGCGGGGAAATGGCGGGCCACCGCACCGTCAGAATCCGGCCAGAAATTGAGCACGAGGTCGTAGCGAGCCAGATGCGCTTTCAGCAGCGGGCTCACGGCGGACTGATAGAGCAAGTGCCAAGGCGCTGCATGCTGCGACTCAACGCGAGTCAGGAGACCGGCATCCAAGGCGAGCTGGGCGGCGGAAGCGTTTCCCACCAGATTGATTTCCGCGGCCGGCCATTGGCGGCGAAGGGCGGCCAGTGCCGGGAGGGTGACGACGAAGTCACCCAAGGCTCCGCCCCTAAGAATGAGGATCTGGCGCATGGGCGACGTCGGCCGCCGGGGGCTGATGGTCAACCAAAGTGGCCACGCCCAGGCCGAATTTGAATTCCACCTGGAAGCGCACCGGCAGGCGGCGCTCGTCCTGGGAGATCCAGACCTTCACATTGGAGCCCCGTTTGAACATCCCCTTGGGCTCGGTCTTTTCCATCTTGGGGACGAGCACCAAGGTGCGAAAATTTCCCAGCGGGGTGTGCACCTCTTCGTAGCCCTCGGCATGGATGGTGAGCTCGTAGAAATCGTCGTCAAAGATGACCAGGGCGTCGCGTTGCTCGCCGGGTTTTAGATCCCAGGCCCGGGTTTGCACGAGACAGGTGATGAGGTCCATCGGCTGGCCGGCCGGCATGAGGAGTTCGGCCGACTTCCCCGGGTCGAGCGCGTTGACGTAAGCAGCGGTGTTAGCGGTGTAGTCAAAGTCGAGGTGAAGCTTGGTGTTCTTGCGCTTCGATTCACTCACTTCATCTGTGCGCCGCAGGAGCCAGGTGGACGAGTCGAATTGGGCGACGTTGCGGGCTTCGAAGGGAAAGAAGTTTTTTAGAAAGCCGCGGGTCGATGTGGTGGTCGTGACCTGCAGGATCGGCTCGTTTGGAGTCTGCTCGGCATGGATCCGGATTTCGCCGGCTGACGGGAAGATTCCCCAACCGACGCGGAAGGTCATGACTTCGCCGGGGCCGAGGGCGAGTGGTTCAGTAGAGCGGGGATCGGCCAGCAGGGCGAGGGGCGAAAGCAGAAAAAGCAGGAGTC
>JAPOIC010000126.1 GCA_029979145.1 Opitutaceae bacterium | reverse complement strand
GGGAAGACTGGTCCCGCCTTGCTGGTCTGGTCCTGCCATGCCTTCAGGACCGTCACAGCCTCAGCGTTCAGCGGAATATGCCGAGTCTGACCGCTCTTGGCTTTGCTGCCGCGCACGGTCAGGATCTTGCCGCCGAGGTTCACGTCCTCCCATCGCAGATTGAACGATTCACCCCGGCGCATACCCGTATTTTTCGCGAGCAGGACCATAGGGGCCAAATAATCGGCATAGGTGCTGCCTGAGAGGTCCGGAAACAGTGTGTAGCCGCGCTCCTGCCGCCATGCGTTAGCGTTCGCCCGCTTGGCCTTGATCGCGGCATCACGGGCCTCCAACGCACTCCTAAGCCGCTTTTCTTCATCCGGTGTCAGGTAGCGTATCGCAGCCCCTTCATCGAGCTTGAACGGCTTCAGGGACGCCAGCGGCGAAGCTTCGAGCAATCCCCACTCCACCGCCTTGGTCAGCGCCGCCTTCAGGTCCCCAACGTCGCGGTTGAGGGTGCTCTTGGACACGCCTGCCTTGAGCCTGCCGGCGCGCCATTTCTCGATAACCCATGCCGTGATTTCGGTCAGCGGCCGGGCCTTCAGGTCACCGAAATTCGCGTCCAGCCGGGCGAGGGTTTCTTCGCCCTGCCGGCGATGGTGCTTCACCCACGGGCCGAATTGATGCTCTAGGAAGCCGCCCCAGGTCTGGAGCTTCTCCGTCTCCCCCTTCGCACGGGCCGCTTTCCGCTCGGCCTGAATGTCCACCCCGCTCAGCACCTTGCCGGCGAGGGTTTCGGCGATATCGCGGGCCTGACGGGGTTTCAGGCTCTTGGCGGGGCCGATCCGGTAATTGGCCTGCCGGCCCTTCTCGTTCCGGTACTGGAAAAAATAGGTCATCGCCCCCGTGGGGAGGACGCGGAGCAGAAACCCTTTAATTTCTGTGTCCCGCACGTCATAGGGCGCGGCTGCCGGTTCGAGGCTGGCGAGGGTGGTAGCGGTGAGCTTGGCTTTCACAGTGTCCTCCGTGAGCGCTGCGCTGGCCGCTGATGGTGCAACCATGGTGCAGCGCCGGTGCACTGTGAAGGATAGTCAGTAGACCGCCGTGAATCTACAAAACGAGAAAATGTCTATTTATGAGCCGATTCTTGACCTATTCGGGAGCTTGGTGGATCACCGGCTTTCACCGAGATTCACGCTATCCACGCCTTCGGGAGGCAGGGGTCGTAGGTTCAAATCCTGTCACCCCGACCATTCAAGCACTTTGTCGACGCGCGGCTGGCCGCCCGGGCCGGACCGTCCCCGCGGAAGCTCCGCGTCACGCGAGAGACGCGCTCTCCCCCGCTATAGCCTGTTGATGAAGGCGGCCTAATCGGTATGACGCTGCCGAGCTTCCGTCAGTCGTCGCGTCCGGCGTCCACCGAGAGCGCCCAAGGACATCGCCGCCGGTAAGAAGAAAACCAGCGCACCGGGTAACGGAACCGGCGCCGGCAGGGTGTTGTTCACGATGCCGGCGGATGGCGAGTTGACGGTGATTCCCGGTGTGAGAATGTTGAACACTTGGTCGGCGTTCAACTTGAACGTGTTGGAGAAATCTGACGTCACGGTTCCATGGTCGCCGAACGGGCTGTTATCGCTGAAAGCGGTGACGCTCATTGCGATCGTGAAGCTGATCGAAGCACCTCGGGGCACCGAGTAGTAGCCCGTTGAAAGCGGCTGGTTAATGTCAATCTGCTGACTTTCGTTGAACGAACGCACGCTGCCACCCTGAACGCCCGTAGACGTGAAAACGCTGCCGACCAGGCTGCCATCAGGCGCATCGTAAATCGGTCCGGAAAGACTGATGGTCGCGTAACCCGAACCGGTCCCGCCACGCCCCTGTCCAACGATGGAACCGGTCAGGAACCCGCCGAGTTCGAACTCGACCCAGTCCGATTGACCGCCCTGGAAGTCCGAAGCGTAATTGAACGTCGTATCCGAGGCCGAGCTGAAACTGCCTCCCGCGCGGTATTGGACGCCGGTCGGCGCCAAGCCGGTCGTCGAGACGTAAGCGCTGATGCCGCTGGGGCTGGCCGTGGCGTTCGCACTCCAGGTGACGGGATTCTGCTCGGCCCCGTTATCGCCGCTGTCAGAAATCGACGCAATGCCGGGAAATTCCACCGCCACCTGCGGGCTGTACCCCGCCTGCACCGTGGAGACACCCATTGCCGATGCGAGGGCCGGCGCTATTGCCAGAGCACCGATGACGAGGCCGAGACCAGCTGGCCTGATCGTGGATTTCTGCCCGGAACAACAGCTGGCCGTGGTCACAGAATCCATGGCTACCCCCTCGCGGTTACGCCCATTGCGATCGACCATACGCTGTTTCCGCACGTCGATCACGGACGTCGGTCGACGTCGTCTGTCACTCGCATGCGCGCTGAAATACGCCGATTGATGCACTACGTGTCTGCGGCCAGGACAGATGTCATGCCATTTGGAGCGTTCGGGTCGACGGCGCCTGAGTAACTTGGAACTTAGTCGTGAGACAGGACATCATCTGGGAGCGTTAGACACCTGATATCGTTTCAACACGAGCGCGAAACCGCGGCATCGCGCTCGACGTATCCGCGGCGGCAGAATGGATTTTTCCTTACAAATTTTCACATTGTGCTGGCTGCTAGAGCCGCTGAGAAAGTCGCATCCGGGCAAGGATGGGCCATGAAACCGGGTACTGGTGCCGCCGCCCGCCGGGCGGCGGCCCTGGCGCTGGCATGACCGCCTTCATGGTGTTGTAATGGTTGGAGGAGACCATCCAGTCTGGAATGCCAAGGGAGGCTACGCCCATGTTTAAACACGCTCTTCGCACCATCGCAGCGGCCACGCTGTTCTGCGCCGCCAGCGCCCAAGCAGCCATTTTCGAGTTCGGTGCCCTGCTCAGCGGCGCGCAGGAAGTCCCGGCCGTGACCACGCCCGGCAACGGCAGTGCCCTCGTTCTGTTCGACTCGGCCAGCAAGGAACTCGTCTAGAACCTTTCGTTCCGCGGTCTGACCTCGCCGATCAACACCGCCGGTTCCGGCCCCACGGCGCACATCCACGAAGCGCCCGCGGGTTCCAACGGCCCGGTGCGCATTTTCATCGACTCGACCAATCCCGGCACGCTGATCACCGGTGAAGGCAAGGTCGAAGGGATCTTCGCCGGCGCCGCCGTCATCGACGCCGCGATCGAAGCCGCACTCTTCGCCGGCGACCTCATACTTCAACCTGCACACCGCCACCTTCGGCAGCGGCGAAATCCGCGGGCAGATCCTGCCCGGCGCAGTGACCCTCGTGCCCTTGCCGGGTGCCGTGCTGCTGCTCGGTTCGGCGCTGGGCGGCATGGCGCTGGTGCGCCGGCGCGCTGCCTGACGCGGCGCTGCCGCGAGGCAGCACAACTGCAATCAAGGCCGGGTTCGTCCCGGCCTTTTTTTGCGTCCACGATTTGGCCCACGACATGGCACTGCCTCCACGGCGCAGCGCCGCCCGGGCTGTGCCTGGCGGTGCCCCGGTCAGGTCGCAGCGCCCCCGTTTCGGCGCGCACGGGGGGCCGCTCCGGCAGTGGGGAAATGTTAGAATTGCGCGTTCACATCCCGCCGCCTCCAGCGAGTCCGCCTGAACGCCATGAACACGAAATACCGCAAGCCCCTGCCGGGTACCGACCTCGATTACTTCGATACCCGTGCCGCTGTCGACGACATCAAGCCCGGCGCCTATGCGACGTTGCCCTACACCTCGCGCGTGCTGGCCGAAAACCTCGTACGCCGCTGCGATCCTGCCGACCTGAGCGCCGCGCTCGGACAGATCATCGAGGGCAAGCAGGAACTCGACTTCCCGTGGTTCCCGGCGCGGGTGGTCTGCCACGACATCCTCGGCCAGACCGCGCTGGTTGACCTTGCCGGGCTGCGCGACGCCATCGCGGCCAAGGGCGGCGACCCGGCCGCGGTCAACCCGGTGGTGCCGACGCAGCTCATCGTCGATCACTCGCTCGCCGTCGAACACGCCGGCTTCGAGCGCGATGCGTTCGAGAAGAACCGCGCGATCGAGGATCGCCGCAACGACGATCGCTTCCACTTCATCAACTGGTGCAAGACCGCGTTCGAGAACGTCGACGTCATCCCGCCGGGCAACGGCATCATGCACCAGATCAACCTCGAGCGGATGTCGCCGGTGATCCACGCGCGCGAGGGTGTCGCTTTCCCCGATACCCTGGTCGGCACCGACAGCCACACCCCGCACGTCGACGCGCTCGGCGTGATCGCGATTGGCGTCGGAGGCCTCGAGGCGGAAAGTGTCATGCTCGGCCGTGCGTCGTACATGCGCCTGCCCGATATCGTCGGCGTAAAGCTCACCGGCAAGCGCCAGCCCGGCATCACCGCGACCGATATCGTCCTCGCACTGACCGAGTTCCTGCGCAAGGAGCGCGTCGTCTCGACCTACCTCGAATTCTTTGGTGAGGGAGCCGCCGCGCTGACGCTCGGCGACCGCGCGACGATTTCCAACATGACGCCCGAGTTCGGCGCGACCGCGGCGATGTTCTACATCGATCAGCAGACGCTGGAGTACCTGACCCTGACCGGGCGCGAGCCGGAGCAGGTCAAGCTGGTCGAGACCTACGCCAAGACTGCGGGCCTGTGGGCGGACGACCTGACCGAGGCCCGCTATCCGCGCGTGCTGGAATTCGACCTGTCCTCGGTCGTGCGCAATCTCGCCGGCCCCTCTAACCCGCACCGTCGCGTGGCGACCAGCGACCTGGCCGCCGCCGGTATCGCGAAGCACGTCGATATCGAGGAAGGCAAGATGCCCGATGGCGCGGTAATCATCGCCGCCATCACGAGTTGCACGAACACCAGCAATCCGCGCAACGTCATCGCCGCGGGACTCATCGCGCGCAACGCGAACGCGCGCGGACTGACGCGCAAGCCGTGGGTGAAGAGTTCACTCGCGCCGGGTTCCAAGGCGGTCAAGCTCTACCTCGAGGAAAGCGGCCTGCTCGAAGAGCTCGAGAAGCTCGGCTTTGGCATCGTCGCGTTCGCCTGCACCACCTGCAACGGCATGAGCGGCGCGCTCGATCCGAAAATCCAGCAGGAGATCATCGACCGCGATCTCTACGCCACGGCGGTGCTGTCCGGCAACCGCAACTTCGATGGCCGTATCCACCCCTACGCCAAGCAGGCCTTCCTCGCCTCACCGCCGCTGGTGGTTGCCTACGCGATTGCCGGCACCGTGCGCTTCGACATCGAGAAGGATGCGCTCGGCGTCGACCAGGACGGCAAGCCGGTCACGCTGAAGGACATCTGGCCGAGTGACGAGGAAATCGACGCGATCGTCGCGTCCTCGGTGAAACCCGAGCAGTTCCGCAACGTCTACGAACCGATGTTCGCCCACGTCAAGGTCGAACGTGCGGCGAGTCCGCTCTACGAGTGGCGCCCGCAGAGCACCTATATCCGCCGCCCGCCCTACTGGGAAGGCGCGCTGGCCGGCGAGCGCACGCTCACCGGCATGCGTCCGCTGGCCGTGCTCGGCGACAACATCACCACCGACCACCTCTCGCCGTCGAATGCGATCCTGGCCAGCAGCGCGGCCGGTGAGTACCTGGCCAAGATGGGCCTGCCCGAAGAGGACTTCAATTCCTACGCGACCCACCGCGGCGACCACCTCACCGCGCAGCGCGCGACGTTCGCCAACCCCAAGCTCATCAACGAGATGGCCGTCGAGGACGGCGAGGTGAAGCAGGGTTCGCTGGCGCGCCTCGAACCGGAGGGCAAGGTGATGCGCATGTGGGAGGCGATCGAAACCTACATGCAGCGCAAGCAGCCGCTGATCATCGTCGCCGGCGCCGACTACGGCCAGGGCTCTTCGCGCGACTGGGCAGCCAAGGGCGTGCGCCTGGCCGGTGTCGAAGCCATCGTCGCCGAAGGTTTCGAACGTATCCACCGCACCAACCTCATCGGCATGGGCGTGCTGCCGCTCGAATTCAAGGCCGGCGAGACGCGCAAGACCTACGCCATCGACGGCACGGAGACCTTCGACGTCGTCGGCACCCCGGCGCCGCGTGCCGACCTGACGCTCGTCGTCCATCGCCGTAACGGCGAGCAGGTCGAAGTGCCGGTGACCTGCCGCCTCGATACGGCGGAAGAAGTGTCGATTTACGCCGCCGGCGGCGTGTTGCAGCGCTTCGCGCAGGATTTTCTCGAGTCGTCCGTGGCCTCGGCCGGCTGACGGCGACCGCGCCGGGCTCGCGGCACACCGGCACGGCCGTGC
>JAPOIC010000192.1 GCA_029979145.1 Opitutaceae bacterium | reverse complement strand
GCGCCTTCGACGATCGCCCAGTAGAATTTGCGCACGCGATGCGACGCGAAGAGCTCGGCCAGCGCGGTGTTGAATCGCGCGGTCTTCCGCAGCAGGATTACGCCGCTCGTCGCACGGTCGAGCCGATGGCAACACCGCACGGGCTTGCCGCAGTGCCGTGTCGCCACTTGCTCCAAGTCGTCCTCCCGCTCGCCGCCGCCCTCGGTGAGCAGACCCGAAGGTTTGTTCACCGCGATCAGGTCGGTGTCCTCGAAGAGGATTTCGGGGGCGAGGGACATTGCCGCGAGCATTGATAGTTGGCGTCCGGGCGCAAGCCGGGCGCGGGGCTTGCGGTAAAGCCGGGCATGCGTCTCGCTGCCGATATGCATCCGCCCTGCACCCTGCGTCGGATCACCGACCATGTCTGGTGGTTCACGCCGGAGTCGCGGCGGGATCGGCCGTCGTTAGCGGTGGTCGTCGGCGAAAAGGAATCGCTGCTGCTCGATGTCGGGGCATCACCGGCTCATCTGGGCGAGTGTTTGGCGGCGGTGGCGGCGGCTGGGCTGCGTCCACCGGCGCGCGCAGTGTTGTCGCACGCGCATTGGGATCACGTGTTTGGGATCGAGGCGTTCGTGGGTGCGGTCGTGGCGCAGCGCCTGACGGCGGCGCAGCTCGAGCGCATGCGCACTTGGGATTATTCGGATGCGGGTTTGCCGGCGTTGGTGGCGGATGGGCGCGAGATCGCGTTCACGGCGGAATATATCCCGCGGGAACTCACCGATGCGCAGCGGCGCGCGCTGAAGTTGCGATTGCCGGACGCGGTGTTTGAGGAGACTTGGACGGCGGACCTGGGCGGTGTGGCGGTGCACGCGCACCATGTCGGCGGCGACCATGCGGCCGACGCCGTCGTGATCCACGTGCCCGGCGACGGATTGTTGTTCCTGGGCGATTGCCTCTGCGACGACCTGTGGGCGCCGGTGCGGCGCTACACGCGGGGCCGGTTCCTGCCGTTGCTGACGCAGTTGGAAAAACTTGGGCCTGCGATAATGATCGAAGGCCATAACCCCGAACTGTTCACCGGCAAGGAACTCATCGCCCTCACCGCGCTGGTGCGCGATGCCTATTCGACCCTCGACAGGCTCGGGTCAGGCCCTCGACCGGAATTGCGCGTGGATCTGACGACGCGTCACGCCGCCGGATTGGTGGACGACACTCTCCCGCCGATCCTTGCCGGCCTCGACCAAACTTAATCGGTTCAGCGTCCTCCGAGCTTCGCGCCCTTGGCGTCCTTCGCGGTTAGTTTTCCGCGGCCTCGCTCAGAACTTGTGCTCCTCGGCGAGTTTTGAGCCCTCGCCTTCGGGCAGGCCGTCGCGGAAGGTGCCGAACCAGCGGTCGAGCGGGATGGTGCTCTCGCCGTAATTGCACTCGAAGTAGCGGTGGTGGAGGTAATGGAAGTAGGAGCCCGTCGGCATCTTGTCCTTGATGATCGGGCCCTCGTAGCCGTGGTGGCCATTGGCGGGCCCGAGCGCGGCGTGCTGCAGGTCGAACAGGAAGTGGAACGGATGCGACGGCACGATCCAGTGAATGCAGGCCACGCTGAGGTAGAGCAGCGTTTCGACCGGGTGCATCGCCATGCCCGACCATGCGTTGGGGTTGCTGTTCTTGTGGTGCAGGTAGTGCACGTGCTTGTAGAGCGGCTTCCAGTGGATGAGCCGGTGCACCCAGTAAAAATGGAATTCGCGCCAGAAGGGGATGACGAAGAGCCAGACGACGAACCACACCGGGTTTTCAGCCCACGTCATCCACGGAATCCGGCCGGTGGCGTAAAGCCACATCGTGATCACTTCGTAGCCGGTCCAGATCAGCCCGGCCACGCCCGCGGTCCAGAAAACGTTGTCGTAAACTTGGTCGCCGAAGAGAAACAGCCGGCTCTTGGTCGCGGGCCACTTGGCGTCGTATTTTTTGCGCAGGCCCTCGCCCTTGCGCATGTAGAGCCAGTAGTGGAAAAAGCCGTAATAGAGCCACATCATCACCTGATTGCGTACCCAGATCTGCGCGATCCAGCTGAACTCGAAGGTGGCGCAGCGCGCGATGTCCGGCTGCGTGAACCACCACGCGACGGCGGAAATGAGCAGCAGCGATGTGTTTACGGGCCAAAGAAAACCGGGCCAGCCGAAGGTCCATTTGCCCAGCGCCTTCAGGTTCGAGGGCTGGGTGAACAGCGGCGAATAACGGCAGGGGTAATCGGGGCGCCACTCGCCACGGGCATTGCGGCCCTCGGAGTCGGTCGGCTCGGCGCGGGATGGGCGCGGGTCTTGGGGCATGGGCGGAGTCTGGTTGGCTCGGGGCGGGTGGCAAGAACGCAGGCGGGTGGGCGAGAGTGGTGCGCATGGGCGAGGCGGTGGATGAAACGCGGCGAAGGCGCCGCGTCCCCATTCGTTAGCGATGCTTGACCTTGGAGCTGCGGCGCCCCCGCCGCGCGTTGGACGTGCGATCGGAAGGCGGGGTCAGCGCCCCCGCCCTACACGAACCTGAATGCTGATGAGGCCTGAGGGTAGGGCGGGCTTTCCAAGCCTGCCGCAAACCCTCAAACCGGAAAAGAAGCGGGCGGTACGCCGGCGCTACCGGGTGGAGCCGCGGCGCCCTCGCCGCGGTTGCCCGGGCAGGAAAGGGTGGCGTTCGCGGTCGCGGTTGCCATGGTGGCCGCCGTGAAGATCACCTCCGCCACGTTTCTGACGAGTGCACCGACGCTCGACGCCTGCCCCCCGGCGGCGCTGCCCGAGTTCGCGTTCATCGGCCGGTCCAACGTCGGCAAGTCCTCGCTCATCAACCTGCTCACGCTGCGGCGCAATCTCGCCAAGGTCTCCGAGACGCCCGGCAAGACGCAGCTGATCAATTTCTTCAGCATCAACGACCGCTGGGCGCTCGTGGATCTGCCCGGCTATGGTTTCGCCAAGGTGTCGAAAAATCAGCGCGCCGACTTCAACGAGGCGGTGGCCGACTACCTCGAGGCGCGCGAATCGCTGCGCCACACTTTCGTGCTCATCGACTCGCGCCTGCCGCCGCAGAAGATCGACGTGGCGTTTTTGGAATGGCTGGCGGAGACCGACGCCGACTTCTCGCTTGTGTTCACCAAGGCCGACAAGCAGTCGTCGAGCAAGACGCAGGCGAACGTCGCCCGCTTCAAACGCGAGGTCATTGATACGCTGCCGCGCATGGCGGACGTGTTTGTGTCCTCGGCCGAGACCAAGCTCGGTCGCAATGAAATCCTCGGCCACATCGGCCGGCTGCTCGATTGAACCCATGCCCAAGCGTCGCCGCGCCGCCCCGCTGGACCGACCCGCGCCCTGCCGCGGGAAGCGACGTTACTCCAGCCAAGGCGATGCCCTCGACGCCGCGATGGTGGCCGGCGTCGAACGCACGCGCCGTGCCTACGTCTGCCCGTGGTGCGGCAATTGGCACCTGACCACCATTCGCGATACCTGAATTCTCATGGTCCCGCCCGATTCTCCCGCCTTCCCCGGACTCCTCGAAGAAATGACCGTCGACGAGGTCCGGGCCTTTCGACCCGAAGTTGTCGTGTTGCCGCTTGGCTCCACCGAGCCTCACGGTCCGCATCTGCCGTATGGCACCGATACGTTTCAGGTCACGCGGCTCTGCCGACTCGGCGTGGCGCAGGCCAACCGCGATGGCGCGCGGGCGCTGCTTTATCCGACGCTGCCGATCACCAACAACGCCAACTTCCGCCAATTCCCCTTCGCGCTGCGCATGGGCGTGCGAACCCTGATGCAGGTGCTCGTCGACGTGGCCGAACAATGCCGCGACGACGGCGTGAAGAAGCTCGTCTTTGTGAACGGCCACGGCGGCAACCCCGGCGCGCTCGACGCCACGTTGCGCGAAATCGCAGGACGTGACGACCTGCCCTTCGCGTGCTGGACGTGGGGGATTCCGCCTGAGGACTACGTGAATCCCTTTGAACACCCGAGTGATCACGCCGGCGAAAAAGAGACTTCGCAGATGCTTTGGATCCGACCTGACCTTGTGCGCTCGGACCAGCTCGCCGACAACCCCTTTGGCCGGCTCCGCGTGCCGTCATTGGCGAAGGCCAGCTTCGTGCGTCCGTGGCACCTCTACGTGCCGGCCAGCGCCGGCGGCGAAACACGCAAAGCCACCGCGGCCAAGGGCGAGACCTACATCACCGCCCACGCCACCGGCCTGGCGAAGCTACTCGTCGAACTCTCCGCCGCCGAATTCGACGAGCGGTTCCCTTACGTGTGACCGTCCGGTTGCAGGGCGGGCTCGCCGACCCCGCCCTACATCAATCCGCCGACGTCACTCCTACGCCTTCAGCGCCGCCGTAAACTCCCCGTCGAGTTTCTCCCACTGCGCAACGAGCTTATCCACGAAATCGTCGTCCTTCGCGGGCACGATCTTGTCGTGGGCGTCGAGCCATTCAACCGTGCGGCGCACGCCGTCTTCGTAAGG
>JAPOIC010000143.1 GCA_029979145.1 Opitutaceae bacterium | reverse complement strand
TGGGGGCAGGCCCGCCCGCCGCCGGGCCGCTGGAAGGCGAGAGCACCGCAGACGGAGTAGGTTTTTCCATCGGCCGCCAGCCCTACCGCAAGGCACGCCGCCAGGCCGGGGCCTTGGGTAACCGCCACGGTTGAAACCTGGGCAAACTCGGCCCGCTCGCGGGCCGCGGCCAACAAGGCGGGGAAATGACGCACATGCTCCCGCGTCGCGAGATCCGGCACCACCCCGCCGTGCTTCTCGTGCAACGCGATCTGCGTGTGCACCCATTCACCCACCAGCCCGCGGACGGGCTCAAACAGCGCCACCGCCGTTTCGTCGCACGAACTCTCCAGCGCGAGGATCATTCCGAATTCCTCTTTTCCAACAACATGACCCCCTTCAGCACGTCGATGGCGGCCTGCAGCTGCGTATCCACGATCGGCGTAAAGCCGAAGCGTTCCTTGAAGTCGCTGGGGGCAAGGATGTCGTTGCGCACCCGCTGCAGGCGGAGCTTGTTGTCTTCTTCCGGCGTCATCACCAGCGCCACGTCCGGCTCGATCCCGCGACCGTGGATGCTGACGCCACCGGGCGTAAAATAACGGGCCGTCGTGATGCGCATCCCGTCGCCATTCCGCAGCTTGAACAGCGTCTGCACGGAGCCTTTGCCGAAAGAGCGCTCACCTAGAACCACGGCGCGGCGTGTGTCCTTGAGCGCGCCGGTGACGATTTCCGCGGCGCTCGCCGTGCCGTCGTTGATCAACACGGCGATGGGCAGCTTGAGCGGCTCACCGGTCATGGCCGCGCGCAACTCCTCGCGATCATCCGGCTTCCGGCCCTGGGTATAGACCACGAGTTCATCCTCGCGGAAAAACGGTTCCACCACCTCCACCGCCGCTTCCAGCAATCCGCCCGGGTTGTTGCGCAGATCAATGATCAAGGCATCCGCGCCCTGATCGAGCAGCTGCTGCAACGCCCCCAGAAATTGCTCCCCTGTGTGTGAGGAGAAATCGATGACATGCACATAGCCGATGTGGTCCGCCACGAGGCGGGCCTCGCGCACGCTATCCACCTCGATGCGCTCGCGCACGATCGTCATCTCGATGTCCTTGTTGCCGCCCGGACGATGCAGCCCGACCACCACTGGCGTGTTGACCTTGCCGCGCAACCGTTTGATCGCCTCGTCCATTGGCGAAGTTCCACTGATGGCATGGCCGTCGACGCTGACGATTGCGTCGCCGCGCAGAATCCCGGCCCGTTCCCCGGGCGTTCCAGCGATTGGCGCAATCACCACGACCCGGCCATTGCGCAATTCCACCTGGATGCCGATGCCGGTGAAGTCGCCGTCGAGATCGTCTTCAAAATTCGCGAAATCCTCGGCCTCGAGAAATTCCGAGTGTGGGTCCAGCGACTCCACCATCCCGTGGATCGCCTCGCGGGACAGCCGGGCATAGTCCGCCTCGGCCGATTCCACGTAGTTCTCATTCACGAGCTTCATTACCTCACGCACGTAATCCGCCGAGCGATTGAGCTCGCGGTTGGGCAGGAATCCCCACGCCGCCGCTACGCGCAATGCCCCGGCGGCGACCAGCACCCCGAGCATCGCGCCGACAAGGGCGGGCAGATTCCGTTTGAGCATAAGCCGGACTGTGTGCATCTGCTTCGCTTTGTAAATGGGATCGTCACCCGCCAACGCCGCCACTCTGCCTGCGCCCGAGTTTCTCGCGCGCTTTCGGGCCGCTGCGGATGCCAACGGCACCATGACGTTCGAGCGTTTCATGGCGCTGGCGCTCTACGCCGAGACGGTCGGCTACTATCGCCGAGACCAGAAACGAGTCGGCCGGGAAGCGGGCACCGACTTCTATACCGCGACCTCGGCCGGTCCGCTATTTGGCGAACTGATCGCACACGCTTGCGTGACCCTGGCCGGTGCCGAGACCTGCGCCCGGAGCACCTTCGTCGAAATTGGCGCCGAGCCCGGCGGAGGCATCCTGGCCGAAGCGCCCCACCCATTCGCTGCCGTGCGCACGATCCGGATCGGCGAGCCCTTGAATCTATCCGGACCGCTCGTCGTGTTTTCCAATGAGCTTTTCGATGCCCAGCCGTGCCGCCGTCTGGTTCACCGCTCGGGCGTCTGGCGAGGGCTGGGGGTGACGGAGACCGACGGTCGCTTGCGCGAAATCGAACTCCCGCTCTCCGAACCCGCCGATTTCCTTCCCGCGACTGCACCTGAGGGTTATCATTTCGACGCCCCCTGTGCCGCCTCCACGCTGCTGCAGACCGTGGCCCGCCAGCCGTGGCAGGGCCTTTTCATCGCCTGCGACTACGGGAAGTCATTGGTCGAGCTGAGCCTCGATACTCCGCAAGGCACGGCGCGCGCCTATCATCGCCACACTCAATCCAACGACCTGCTGGCACGTCCGGGTGAGCAGGATCTGACCTGTCATGTGTGCTGGGACTGGCTGAGTGCCGAATTGCAGCGCGCAGGCTTCGAAGGCGTCGAGTTGCTATCACAGGAGTCATTCTTCGTTCACCACGGCGCCTCGCTGCTGGCCGAGACCGCGGAACGCGAGGCCACCCGCCTCAGCCAGCGAAAACTGGCATTGATGCAATTAATTCATCCCTCGCACCTTGGGCAGAAATTCCAAGTTCTGCACGGCCGCCGGGAGCACGCCAAAGAAATCTGAGATTCCCCTTGCTTCGGGGTCTTTCAAACCTTTACTCACAACCCTTTTAACCACTCACACCATGGCCAGAATTTGTGCAATCACAGGTAAGCGCCCCACCAAGGGCAGCATCATCAACCGCAAGGGACAGAGCAAAAAGAGCGGCGGCATCGGCACGCACGTCACCAGCATCACGCCCCGCAAGTTCCGCCCGAACCTCCAGCGCATCCGCGTGAAGCTCCCCAACGGTGGCACCAAGCGCATGCTGGTCTCGGTCAAGGCCCTCAAGGCCGGTCTCGTGCAGAAGGCCTGATCCGGCGACTACGCCTCCCCCTTTCAACCCGCAGCGTGGGCTGCGGGTTTTTTTGCGCACCGACAACGCGCCTTGCTAACGCCAATCTCTTGCCGTTTTATCTCCGTAACCGACATGGACCAGAAGCAGGCAGCCAACCGGCCGGTGTCCGGAAAAATCGGCCCCCAGGTTGAGGCGCAGATGACCCGGCTGCTTTATCGGTCGGCTGGTTTCGGCCTGTTTTCCAATTTCGTTCTCGCGGCCGTGCTCACCCTCGGCCTGACCGACAATTTGTCGTGGCAGACGAAAATCGCCTGGTTTGCCGTGAGCACGGTGGTGACGGCCCTGCGCTACGGCCTGAATCTCGCCTTTGACCGCTGCCAGCCGAACCTCGCCACTCTACCCCGCTGGCGAATTTGGTTCGTAATCGGAACCGCCGCCGCGGGGCTGGTCTGGGGCTGGGCTGGCTGGCGATTCTTCGATGCGACCGACTTTGCCAGCACCCTGCTGCTCGCGATGATCATTTCGGGCATGAACGCCGGGGCCGCCCGCTCGCTCGCTTCTGTCCCACTGAGTTACCTGATCTACGTGCTCACGACTCTGGGTCCGCTCGCAGTCTTATTTCTCACATTGCCCGCCGGCGGTGGTTTTCTCTTCAGCATCACCGCCACCTACGCCCTGTTCCTGCTGAGCACGGCTCACCTGCATCACGGCGATCTGATCCGATTGCACTCCCTGATTTACGACAATGAGACCTACGTGGTAGAGCTCAAGGAAGCCAAGGAACGAGCCGAAGAATCCAGCCGGACGAAGAGTGATTTCCTCGCCACCATCAGCCACGAGATCCGCACGCCGATGAACGGCGTCATCGGCATGCTCCAGATCCTGCGCGACTCGCGGCTCACCCCCGAACAACTGGCCCAGGTTAATATCGCCGCCGGCTCCGCCGACACTCTACTGCGCCTGCTGAACGACATCTTGGATTTTTCCAAAATCGAAAGCGCCAAACTCGAATTCGAATCCATTCCCTTCTATCCAGCCGAGGCGGCCCGCGAGGTCGCCGCGCTGCTGCGACCGCGGGCGATGGACAAAAACCTGAGCTTCAACCTCGTTCTGCCCCCCCGGGGATCCTCTCTGTGTGACGGGCGACCCAGTGCGTTTGAAACAGGTCCTGCTGAATCTCACGGGCAATGCCATCAAGTTCACCGAACAGGGCCAAGTGGATATCGCGATGACCGTCACCAAACGCGACGCCCGCGAAGCCACGATGACGTTTCGAATCCACGACACCGGCATAGACATCGACAGCCGCACTCAAGCCAAGCTCTTCCAGGTATTCTCCCAAGGCGACAGTTCCACGACCCGGCGATTTGGGGGCAGTGGACTCGGCCTCGCCATCTCGCAGCGGCTGGTCAACCTGATGGGCAGCACCATCGATCTGACCAGCACGCCGGGCCGAGGCACGACGTTCGAATTTGCCATCACCCTGCCGGTCGCCGCGCCGGTCATAACCCCTGCCGTGCGAGCCGAAGTTTCGGCCGGCGCCCAGCTGAAGGGTCGAATCCTGGTGGTCGAGGATGACGGTGTTAACCAGCGCGTGATCGAGCTGATGCTCAAACGGCTCGGCCTGGATTACAGCTTGGCGGCCAACGGTCGCATCGCCCTGGAACGGGCCATGAACGAGCGCTGGGACGCCGTCCTGATGGATTGCCAGATGCCCGAGATGGATGGCTACGGCACGACCCGAGAACTGCGCCGCCGCCTCGGCCGGCGGCGGCTGCCCATCATTGCCCTCACCGCGAATGCAATGAAAGCGGACCGCGAGGCCCGTCTTGCCGCGGGCATGGACGACTTCTTGACCAAGCCCCTCCGGCAGGAAGACCTGCACAAATGCCTGCAACGCTGGCTGGTGCCGGAGACGCCTTCCGAGCCATCCCCTAAAGCGCCTTGAAAATGATCGAGGCGTTCTGCCCGCCGAATCCGAGATTGTTGCTCAGCACCGCCCGCACCGGCTGCGTCCGTGATGCATTGGGGACGTAATCCAAGTCACACTCCGGATCCGGCTCGTCGAGATTGATCGTCGGTGCAATGCGGCCGGTCTCGATCGTCTTGACCGCGATGACCGACTCGATGCCGCCGGCTGCGCCAAGCAGATGACCGGTCATGGACTTGGTCGAGCTGATCGGCACTTTCATGGCGTGATCGCCGAAGACCTTTTTGATCGCGAGGGTCTCAAACTTGTCGTTGTAAGGCGTGGAGGTGCCGTGGGCGTTGATGTAATCGATCGCAGACGGCTCCAGGCCCGCCTTCGCCAACGCCCGGCTCATCGACAACGACAGCCCTTTGCCGTCGGGATCCGGTTGGGTGATATGGAAGGCATCGCAGGTCGTGGCATAGCCGGCCAGTTCGCAGTAAATCCGCGCACCGCGCGCCTGCGCGTGTTCCAAGGACTCGAGGATCAACACTCCCGCTCCTTCGCCCATGACGAAGCCGTTGCGATTTTTGTCAAAGGGCCGGCTGGCCTTCTCGGGCTCGTCGTTGCGCGTGCTCATGGCCTTCATCGCGCAGAAGCTCGCGTAGGCGAAAGGCGTAATCGCCGCCTCGCTCCCGCCAGCGATCATCACTTCGGCATCACCGCGCCGAATCGCATGTGCTGCCTCGCCGATCGCGTGGGATCCTGTGGCGCAGGCCGAGACCAGT